>NZ_JAXBLX010000092.1:0-3540 GCF_037027555.1 Halalkalibacter kiskunsagensis
ATGAATTAAGTATACAAAAAAGAACCCTATAAAGTAGTCCTTTTTTCAAAGTGTCTACTCTATAGGGTACATTTTATTTTGAGTGGTCTTTTATTTATAAGATAAGATTTCTAAACCTATATTTACTCCTTTTAAGTGAAATTTCATTTGTTCTAGAGACGGAGATCTCTCATACTCAGTCGCATCGCCTTCCTTAACGAACGTTCTAAAGATGAAAACGTAAACAAAAAAGGAGAATGCGAATAATGACGAATTATTTTTTTGTTTATTCCGTTTTTTCTTTGTTGCCATCAGATAGCGATTAAACTATAATTCGAATAAGAAATAATATTTAAAAAAATATTGAAAATCGTAGGGGGGGATTTATTTGGAGCAGATTGTCAATTGGCTTAACGATGTTCTTTGGAGTACACCGATGATTATTTTCTGTCTTGGAGTAGGGTTATTATTTTCCATTCTTACTCGTTTTTTGCAAGTTAGACACCTAAAGGATATGGTGAAACTTACGTTTAGTGGGAAAAGCTCTTCAGCAGGTATTTCATCATTTCAAGCGCTTGCCATTGCACTTTCAGGGCGTGTCGGAACCGGTAATATAGCTGGTACAGCGACTGCGATTGCCTTTGGTGGGCCTGGAGCGGTCTTTTGGATGTGGACAATTGCTTTTATCGGAGCTTCTAGTGCTTTTATTGAATCAACACTTGCTCAAATGTACAAAGAGAAGCAAAATGGTCAATATCGTGGTGGACCAGCTTATTATATTGAAAAAGGAATAGGTTGGAAATGGTATGCTGTAATTTTCTCGGTTGCTACGATACTTGCAATGAGTTTATTAATGCCTGGAATTCAAGCTAATTCAATTGCTGTTGCTGTTGAAAATGCATTTTCAGTCAGTACGTCTGTTACAGGTCTTATTTTAATTGTAGTGATTGGTATTATTATCTTTGGTGGAGTAAAACGGATTGCAAGCGTAGCGCAATATGTTGTTCCATTTATGGCGGTAGCGTATATATTACTATCGCTTATCATTGTGTTAGTTAATATTACTGGATTACCAGCTGTTATCGGATTGATTTTTAGTAGCGCGTTTGGTGCTGATGCAGCCTTTGGTGGAATTATTGGTCTCGCTATATCATGGGGTGTGAAACGTGGAATTTACTCAAATGAAGCAGGGCAAGGAACGGGTCCTCATGCCGCCGCTGCTGCGGAAGTATCACACCCAGCTAAGCAGGGGTTAGTTCAATCATTTTCTGTTTATATTGATACACTACTTGTCTGCTCGGCTACTGCGTTTATGATTCTATTTACAGGTATGTATAATGTGGAAAGCCCAAGTGGGGGCTTTATTGTTAATTATATTAGTGAGATACCAGCTGGAGCAGGGTACACTCAAGCTGCTATTGAGTCAGTTCTTCCAGGCTTTGGGGCGTCATTTGTTGCGGTTGCATTATTCTTCTTTGCGTTCACTACGATTATGGCTTACTATTACATGGCGGAAACGAATATTGCTTATTTGATTCGCGGCAAATTTAATAAATTGGGAATGTTTCTTTTAAAAGTAGTCTTACTATTAGCTGTATTCTTTGGTGCAGTGAGAGAAGCGGATCTAGCATGGGCGTTTGGAGATGTTGGGTTAGGTTTAATGGTGTGGCTGAATTTAATAGCGATTTTAATCCTTGCCAAGCCTGCTTTGCGTGTTTTGAAAGATTATGAAGCGCAAAAGAAACAAGGGATCGATCCTGTATTTGATCCGAAGAAACTTAATATTAAGAATGCGGATTATTGGGAGCATGAATACAAAGAAGATCAAAAGGAAAATAATGATAAGCTTTCAAGCTAAATAGACGAGAGCCTCCCAAATTAGGGGAGGCTCTCATTTTTGAGGTGAGCAGATCACGTTATTTAAAACAAATATTTAATCAAAGGATCTTTAAACTAGGAGCCATTGATTGACGAAGAACTTCTACTGAATGATCAAATTGTTGTTTCTCTTTTTCGGTTAATTCTATTTCTATAACCTGTCTAATTCCATTTCGGTTAAGGATCGCAGGTGCTCCTATATAGACATCGGAGTGTCCGTATTCACCTTCAAGGTATACAGAAACAGGAAGTATGCTGTTTTCATTTTGCAAGATAGCTCTTGTTATTCGAACTAATGACATTCCTATTCCGTAAAAAGTAGCTCCTTTTCGATCAATGATATGATAGGCTGCATCTCGCACATTTTCAAATATTCTTTCAAGGTCGTTTGTATTGTAGCTGCCGTTTCTATTTATAATAGTGTCAAGTTTCTCCACTCCGATTGTAGTATGACTCCAAACGGGAAGTTCTGTATCGCCGTGTTCACCAATGATATAGGCATGAATGTTGCGAGCGTCAATTTCAAAATAGTCTCCTAACATATAGCGCAATCTAGCGGAATCTAAAGTAGTCCCAGATCCAATGACTCGTTCTTTTGGTAAGCCGGATGTTTTCCAAGTAACGTAAGTCATAATATCAACAGGGTTTGTGGCGACTAAAAAGATGCCATCGAATCCGCTCTTCATGACGTTAGTTACAATTTCTTTAAAAATGACCGTATTCTTAGCTACTAAATCAAGTCTTGTTTCACCGGGTTTTTGTGCTAGTCCTGCGCTAATGACAACTAGGTCTGCTGGCTGGCAGTCTTTATATGTTCCACTCCATACTCTCATGGCGCTCGGAGCGAAAGGGAGACCGTGATTTAAATCCATAGCTTCTCCCTCTGCTCGTAGTTCATTTACATCTATTAGGACCAATTCCTCAACTACTCCTTGGTTAATTAATGAATAAGCGTAGCTGCATCCAACAGCTCCTGTTCCAATAAGAACTACTCGATTTACTTTTCCATTCATAGGAAACGCCTCCTTTAAATCTCTATATACAAAGTATAACATGAGTTTGTGAAAGTATTCACATGATCTGTGAATATATTGTGAAATTCATCTAGCTTAATCTGGTTAGTTGGAAAATGAAACATTTATTATGTGTAGAGGCTAACGTTTTATTATATGTTGTCATGTTGTCGTTTAAAAATTGTTTTTTGTGATAAAATGTTTGATTCTTCTCTTTTCTATACAATAACAGTATGAACTAAATAAACTCAAAAAAACAAATCGATTATCATTTATATATTTGTAAATACTACAGTAATGTGATAAATTATAAATTCTGAGTCAAAAAAATTGTCAATTATTAAAATAAGTTATTGCGTAGAATAAAGAAATGTGATAAATTATTTTTTGTTCTATATATCAAGAAAAATCATCTTTTGAGTTTTAGAAAAACACTCGAAAGTTATTGCATGGAATTGAATCGTGTGTTAATATAATGAATGTCGCCGACAAGTGACAGTTGGTTACTTTAACGACGAAGAGTTCTTTGAAAACTGAACAAAAGCCAAGCGAAATAGAGATAGTTTTGTTGGTGTTTATCAACGGAACCACAATCTCGTCAATTAAATCCTATCATTCGATAGGTTGAAATAACTTAGTATCGTTAGCGATACATTTTGAGCGAATCAAC
>NZ_JAXBLX010000093.1:0-2916 GCF_037027555.1 Halalkalibacter kiskunsagensis
TTTAATATATATTCAAGAATCTTGTCATTAATTAATAAACCGTCACCACCAGATAGAAGTACATCCCGTACTTTTGGAGTGTTACGTATATATTCAATGGCATCATCTAATTGCTTCTTCGGAACACCCATTCCAATCTGCCCTGAAAAACGGCGACGAGTACAGTAACGACAATACATCGAACATTGATTCGTCACGAGAAATAAGACTCGATCTGGATAACGATGAGTTAAACCAGGCACTGGTGAATCCTCATCTTCTTCTAATGGATCTTCTAAGTCATATTTTGTTTTGTTAATTTCTTCCCCGATCGGAACAGACTGCATCCGAATTGGGCATCTTGCATCATCCGGATTCATAAGTGATGCATAATATGGCGTTATATTTAACGGAATCGTTTTAGTAGAAATTTTCACTCCTTCTTCTTCCTCTGGAGTTAAATTAATCACCTTTCGTAAATCATCAAGGGTTCGAATCGTATTAGTTAATTGCCAAATCCAATCATTCCATTGCTCGTTTGTAACGTCCTTCCAAAGCTCGATATCTTTCCAATGACGGGTAGGTTGATACAAATCCATCTGCATGTGAAGACCTCCTAATAATCTGCTTATTCAATTCAAAGCAAGGACCATGCCAACTTTGAGGTAGACTGAGAAACTAACAAAAACACATCTATCTCTATATAAATAAGCAAGAGTAGGCACATTGGTTAAAACAAATTCACTTAGATTTTATATTAAAAATAAAAAACTGCCGATTTTCTGGCAGTTCTTAGATAAGTTTCTTTCTATTCACTTTTAAGCTGGTGCTGAATACCTGGCAACTAGACAAAAAATCGGCAGCTAAGTTTAGCTTTTTCTAGACATTTAATCTCTTGTGTATACTTTGTTATTTCATAATAGAAATACCCGTCAAGATATTGCCAGTGAATATGAATATGGATTCTTTTATTTCAACTTCTGGTTGGTTCAAAGAGAAAGACAATCGAAGGCCCGAAGAGCAAGACTTGATTGAGTTAAGAAAAAGAAATAAACAGCCAGAAATGGAAGCGGATATTATAAAGCAAACCGCGCTGATAAAATGTGCTTCGCATTCATCTAAGGATTCTTCAACTGATTTGTATCCTATTTCAAAATAGCCTGTTTCTAACAAAGGACGATCAACTTCTTCATTTGCATTTATTATTCCACCATTAAAACAGCAAAGACTAAGTAAAAGAATGAAAAACACACCATACTGACCTACCTTTAATCGTTTTCTGACTGGTAGGTTATCCTAAGAATTTAGAAACATTAATCATTCAAAATGTGGTCAAAAATCCTTATGTATCATGGCTCTCATTTAACCTCTCTTACAAAAAAGTGAATGAAAAAAAGACTGCCTTGGCAGCCTTCCCTTATTTATGCTTAAAACTTCTACTTTCATTTACTTTTCTAACTCTACCTAACACTTTTCGACTTGACCTTTGAATACGCGACATTCGCTCATCGTTGCGTCGTTCACTTGTGTCTCTAGGGCTGTGGCTACTAGGATATCATCATCATTTTCATAACGCTCATTATGCCTTGTCATTTTTTAGCCCTCCTAATAATTTAATTGTAAAATCACGATAGAATAAATTTTTTTCTCCGTTATGATAGGTTTCAATAACATATGAGCTCTTATTCGTTAAATCATATGAATGATTATTATGATCAAATAAACCCTCACCCTCAATAAGTCTCAACTGATTTTCTACTTTTCGGTAAAGAGTCAACGCTTTGCAATTTCCATAATTTTCAATTTTGTGTTCCATATATGTATCTTCATGCTTTAAAATTGGATGCCCCACCATATGATATTTAAGTAACGCAAGGAATCTTCTCCCATTTGTTATCTCACCGTCTCTTACTAAATCAATTAAATCAAATTTAACTTGTTTTAATCCCCACAACTCATCAGAGGCTTTAGCGTTTGTAATAAGGTCACTTTCGATAGCTAAATATTGCGTCACTCAAATACTCTTTAATTGTTTGTAGCGGTGATCGCGCTAAAGTAATGGATTCTAAATAAAACCCTTTTTTGTAAACGTCATACAAAAAAGCCCAAATATAGTCATCTATACTAGGAAGTTCCTCTTTGATTTTTCGATCTAAATCCTGTTCAATTACACTTCTAACAATGTCAAGGTAGACATCGGGCTCTTTACCATGAGTTTGTATAAACTCATATACCCTATTGCTAATATGGCTCCTAAATTCATTAAAAAATGCATTTTTTATTTGTTGTTCAACAAATACTAGGATCTGTTTATCTGTTTGAAAGGCCTTTTCAAATTCTAAATGCGTTACCGTTCGCTTTTCTTCCGCTAAATACGTACCCTTTTTATCTGAAATAATGAGCAAGTAAATATCGCTTTCTTTTACTTTTTCTAAACATTTTTGTATAGCATCTCTTCCCCAAGGACCAAAATTATCTTCGAACCTTAACGGGTTATGCCCGATATCATTTAATACGTCAAATAAATCTTGCCTTATAGCTTCTAAAGAACCTTGGCTAGCAGAACTCAAAAATATTTTTGTCTTATTTGCCATTAAAGACCCTTTAAACTATATTTTTAATTACGTACAATTTAATAATCATTTCAACTCAGACAGTGTTTCTCCAGTCAAAATTTCAAACAAGAGGCTTGAATTTTCTTTTGTTAGTAGTGTGTACCCTTTATTCCTACTAACAATTTCTAATTTATCATTTTTAGGACTTATCCAAACTTCGTGGAGACCTGCTTCTTCTGGACTTAAATTTCGAAACCTAAATTTATAATGTGGAGGTTCAGCCATTTCAACTTCAGCGTTTTCCCAGTCGAGTAGAAGGGAACCTCTCTACCTCTCGGTAGATTGTGTTCCTCCCCCCTCACAGAACCGTGCTTGCGCTATT
>NZ_JAXBLX010000094.1:0-2886 GCF_037027555.1 Halalkalibacter kiskunsagensis
CAATGAAAGGATTTCAATGACGTCAGCAACTACTGTTGGTTGAGCTTATTGAACTTTTATTGGTGCGAAAGTTGAGTAACCTGGATTAAAATACTCTACTCCTGCATTGTCTCCACTATAGACATGATAGATTTCCAAAGGGTCATGGCTTCCCCACCCCATTAACACAGCATTTGAATGCATCAATGTCTCTATATCATCCCAGCTTTTTCCTTCCACTACTATATTGATACCTATTGGTTTGATCATATCAGCCACGGCAATGGCTAACGATTGTCTAGTTACATCACTTGCTGGATAAAGCAAGCTAAATTCCGCTTTGACCGAATCTTTCTCAAGTGTGCCATCTCCACTTATATCCTCCCAGCCAGCTTCAGCTAAAATCTCTTGCGCTCGCGCGATTTCATGATCATCAATCACTGTTTCTGGATTCCACCAGGGAAGTCTATCAGCAACGGAATACCCTGGGGTTCCATTTCCTTCTAATACTCCATCAACTAATCCTTGTCTATCAATCGCTATGTTAATTGCTTGACGAATAGCCAAATCAGCTGTTACATCATTCCCTATTGCGAATCCGTCTTCTGTTTCTTCGCCAGATGCAACATACGGAAACATAATCCCTCGGTTATCTACACTTTGAATTGATTCAAGACGCATCCCTGGAACGTCTTGCATACTGAATGCGGCCGGAATAGAAGCCATATCAACTTGTCCTGATTTTGCTGCACCAAATGCCGCATCTTCATTTAAAAATAAAAAGGTAACTTTCTCAAAAAATGGTTTTCTATCATAATATTCGAGATTCATTTCAACAATTATCTGTTGACCCTTGTCCCATTGTACAAGCTTGTATGGCCCTGATCCGATTGGATTTTGGGCATAATGTTCATCATAAGCATGCTCAGGAACAATTCCCAGCGTCAATAACGATTGAATAAACGTAGATTGCGGTTCTTTAAGGTGAAAGGCAATCGTATGCTCATCAATTGCCTCAACACGATCGAGAATCGTTAGGTCTAATACAGAACCACTTGCTTTCGCTTGTTCAAACGTAAATTTTACATCCTTAGCTGTTAGTGCTTCTCCGTCTGAGAACCTTACACCATCTCGAAGTTCAACTGTCCAAGTTAACCTGTCACTACTTATTTTATAGTTCGTTGCTACATCATACGTAATCGATAATTCATAATCACGTTTTAGTAATGTACTTTGAAATAACGGCGAGCCGTAGCGTCCCCAGCCTGTAGTAGGATCAAAGCCCGTATCAGGTTCTGTTCCAATAGCTAAAATTAACTCTTTCTTGTTTTTCTCTGTCTGTGCTCTTTCATCTGAACTCATCGATTGTGAGCATCCACCTATAAATACTAAAATTACTATCATAAAAATATACTTTTTCAAATACATCATTCCTATATACAAATTTCTTGATTTATTGTAATTATTATTATAAATAGAACACTACTATATAACTCTGTAAGTTCCTCGATATTTTTGATCCCTTTTTCGCTCTCACTTTGAATTGTTTATTAATAAATGAAAAAGAACATAATTAAAATAGTCAAAAAGAGCTCGTAATTTTTTTCCATTACGAGCTCTTAATTCTTCCGTGTAAAACGCGCTTCATAGAAATACGTTGAAAGAACTAAGCTACATGAGAGTAGGAAGTCTGTTAATTGAAATAGGACAGTGATTTTGCTTTTACCGGACGCTATCAATTTCCTTCCATACCTGTTCATAAACTTTTTTTAAAGGAATTTGTTGAAGCTTCGCAATCTCTTTGCATTCTTCAAATTCTGGTGACCTTTGTACAACTTGTCCACCATAAATTCCTTCTTTAACAGAGACCGGGCCCCATTCGGTTATGACTTTTTTATACTGCCTTTCTAAGCGATGAACTGTTAATGGATAGTAACGAACTCCAAGAGTTGTCGTTTCTCTGAAAAGAATTTCTTCCATTTTAGGAATCGCTGTTTGGGAACAAAGCAGTTGCAGTAAAATAGCGGGTCTATTTTTTTTCATATAGATTGGTGTATAGAAAACGTCATTTGCTCCATGATCAAAAAGTAAGTCCATAACATAGCCAAGCCATTCACCTGAAACATCATCAAGATTCACTTCCATTTTGACCATTTGATCATCAGTATGCTCATCGTCGGGGGGAAGATAGGAAGACATATTCAACCTCCTCTCAATTGTTGACCCTAAAAACTAGCATATAATCTATTCACCAATAATGACACGAAGTACATTCGGATGATCTTTAAACGTTTTTGTTCCTGCCCCGTAACCAATCTGCTTGACCGTCATGGCAGGTAGTGCACAGAACTCTTTAGCTAAAACCGAAACAATCGCAGCGCCCGTTGGTGTTGTTAATTCAAATTTCAATTCACTTTGTGCAATTGGAACTTCTTTTAACATTTCTAATGTAGCAGGTGCTGGAACAGGGTAAACACCATGGTCAATACGAATGTTTCCTGTTCCTACTGGTATAGGAGATGATTTGATGATGTCAATTTCAAGCTGATGAAGCAGGATCGCTGCTCCAACAATATCGATAATTGAATCAACTGCACCAACTTCATGAAAATGAACTCTTTCTAATGGCACGTTATGAATATGTCCTTCCGCTTCGCCAATTTTCTTAAAAATGCTTAAGGACGTTTCCTTTACCTGATCGGACAAATCGGCCGATTTAATCAACTTAACAATATCCTTATAAGAACGGTGATGATGGTGTCCATGATCATGACTGTGCTCGTGATCATGACTATGCCCGTGATCATGACTATGCCCGTGATCATGACTATGCTCGTGATCATGACTGTGCTCGTGATCATGACTGTGCTCGTGATCATGACTGTGCTCGTGATCATGACTGTGCTC
>NZ_JAXBLX010000095.1:0-2616 GCF_037027555.1 Halalkalibacter kiskunsagensis
TTGGGGAGGTACTCCTTTTTTCATGTCTTGAAAGCTTTGTGAGACCTGTGATTCAAATTATGAAATTTACTCACTTATTGAGTTTTGAAATTATAATAGAAAATGTGTCATGATTACTATATTTTGACTTGGAGGGCAGTTGAACTTCAGTAGCATAAGGTTGAGTCTTTTCAATAGAATAATAGTTTAAGGAGTGATGACGTGTTATATGGTGGTATTGAAGCTGGAGGAACGAAATTTGTATGTGCAGTTGGAGATGAAAGCGGAAACATTGTGAAGAGAGATCAATTTCCAACGACGTTACCGGAAGAAACGATGCAATATGTGTTTGAATTCTTTAAAGATTTTGAGTTGAAATCCTTGGGGGTAGGTTCGTTTGGACCAATTGATATCAATCCTAATAGCCTTACTTATGGTTCAATTACTTCTACTCCTAAAAAAGGATGGAAGGATTATCCTTTTCTTAAAACATTAAAGGCATCATATGATATACCATTAGCGTTTAATACGGATGTAAATGCAGCTGCGTTAGCTGAAGCAACATTCGGTGCAGCAAAGGGTTTTGACAGTTGCCTTTATATTACAGTTGGAACAGGCATTGGGGCTGGAGCGGTAGTGCAAGGGAATGTACTTCAAGGTATGTCTCATCCAGAGATGGGACATATCATTGTCAGACGTCACGAGCAAGATACATATGAAGGATCATGTTTGTACCATAAAGACTGTCTAGAAGGATTAGCGGCAGGTCCAGCTATTAAAGAGCGTTGGGGAAAAGCGGGAGTAGACTTAGCAGATAACAAAGATGTGTGGGAAATGGAAGGTTTTTATCTTGCTCAAGCTTTAATGCAATATATTCTAATTCTTTCGCCTAACAAGATCATACTAGGTGGAGGCGTAATGAAACAAAAGCAAGTGTTCCCGTATGTTTTTGAATATGTAAAACTATTATTAAATGATTATGTTCCTTTTCCTGAGGTATCAACAAACATTGAAGAGTATATTGTTTCACCAGGATTGGGTGACAATGCAGGCATAATGGGTTCAATTTTAATGGGGAAACAAGCTTATCAAGAACAACTGTAGCAACTTTCAAGAGTGACTATTGTAAAAGGTGGATAAATAAAATTCATCTAAAGGTATCTGTTCTTTGAATGGATGCCTTTTTTTGTGTGTCATCCTATAAGTAATTTAACTCTTGAAATCATCTAGCCAATAATATGTTTGTAGAAATAAGGCAGAAAACTTTGAGGCATAATAATGGAGATTGCAACGAAAGGGATGATGTCATTGAAACAAAAAGTGTTAATCGTAGTTCTGTTACTTATAGTGTCATTTGCATATGGAAATGACACCTTCGCAAAAATAGGTGCGTATCCACAATCGAATTTGTTGGTAAGCACAGATTGGTTGGTAGAAAATCAAGGAACGAACTTTTATATCGTTGATGTAAGATCAGAAGGATTTGAAGAAAACCATATTCCTGGAGCGGTTCATTTTGATATGGAAATGTTAGTAGACGATAATCACCCAATAGAAGGTCACTTAGTTTCGGAACAAGTATTTGAGCAACTTATGAATGATTTAGGCGTACGGAATGATCAGACGATTGTAGTATATGATGAAGGGAATGATACAGCAGCAACGAGATTGTTTTATGCATTAGAGTATTATGGTCATGAAGATATTCACGTCTTAAATGGAGGTTTTAAAGCGTGGAAAGCAATGCATCATGAGTGCTCAAACGTTGAAACTGTCAAACAATTAGGGGCTTTTAAAGCAAGGAAAAAGAATAAATTAATGGTGGAAAAAGATTATGTTGAACAAGTTATTTTCCATGATGATGTCGTCCTACTGGATGTGCGGTCACCTGAAGAATATAAAGGGGAGGATGTTCGAGCGAAAAGAGGTGGCCACATTCCTACGGCAGTGAATTTAGAGTGGAAAGCGGTAATAAAAGAGGATGGTGTACCTTTCTTTAAGTCAGCCGAAGATATTTCATCTCTATTAAAGCAGGTTGATGTTCCTAAAGAAAAAAAGGTAGTTGTTTATTGTCAATTGGCTAATCGATCTTCACATATGTATTTCACACTAAGATTAATGGGGTATAGTGACATCACTGTCTACGAAGGATCTTGGGCTGAATGGGGCAATGACCCTAAAACACCGATTGACAACCCAAGCAAATTTAAGAAGGGTCTACGTTCGTTGTAAGGTGATAATAGCGAAGAGGCTACAGGTAAGTTCATTTTCACCTTTTTAGTAGCTTCTTACTTTAGCTCGTTAGACAAATTTGTTTTCTTATGAAAAGTAGTTTTGGTTTTAAGAAGTAGTGGTATAGTAAGAATGAAAAAGAGATTTCAATAAAATTTAAAAAGCTTATTGCGTTATAGTGTATGACATGTTATATTATTAATTGTCCTCACAACGAGGGTTTGAAAAACTTACTGAAAAAAGTTGCGTTGATGTTGTTTGTGTGATAACATAGTGAGCGTCGCTAATAAGTGAATTTTATTCTTCTACCCAAGATGGTGACGAAATGAGTTCTTTGAAAACTGAACAAAAGCCAAGCGAAATAGAGAAACATGTTTTCTCGTCAATTAAATCCTATCATTCGAT
>NZ_JAXBLX010000096.1:0-1941 GCF_037027555.1 Halalkalibacter kiskunsagensis
CCCTATTCAATATAGGAATCATCTTCTAGTTGCTTAATCTCTTTTTTTATTGTGTCCTTGACATAGGTGCCAGTTTACAAAGGCCACTTCTTTTTAGTCGAGTGACAAATGGCAGTTCTTGTCGTCCGACTCACAGCAGTGAAATTATTCAATATCTTTTAACATAAAGGGCTGGCTATTTATTTATAGTCAGCCCTTTTTGACGCTCTAATTCTCTCGATGCTTGATGCTTGCTAATATGAATGGGTATATAAACTTTTTAAAACTAACGTAACAGCACCGATTACCGTACCTTGATCACCTAATTTAGATAATACAATGTCTGTTTCTCTGGCTTCTGAAGTTAAGGCTCGACTTCTTACTACATCTTTAAGGGGATTTAAAATAAACTCTTTAGCTTTAGCCATTCCTCCTCCTACAATAATACGGTCAGGGTTCATAAAGTTGATCATATTCGTTAATCCTACTCCTAGTAACCTTCCTGTTTCAGCGAGTACTTCTATTGCTAAAGAATCTCCTTCAATTGCACACTGATGGATCAGCTCTCCTGTTATCGTTCCACCATTCATATTTGCCTTATCTTGGATAATTGATCTTCTTCCAGTAGTTAATTCTTTTCCTACACGTTCCTTTAGTACTTCTCCCCCTGCAACGGTTTGTAAACAACCATAGCTTCCACAAGAACACTTTGAACCGTGTAGATCAACAATCATATGGCCTATCTCTCCTGCGATTCCATTTCTACCATGAAATAATTCATTTTGTAAAATGACCCCAGCCCCAATTCCAACACCTAGGTTAACGCAAATAATGTTCTCAAATCCAACCCCATTGCCAAACCATGATTCTCCAAGTGTAAGTGCTCTGGCGTCATTTTCAACAAAAGTAGGGATAGAAAATTGTGTCTGAAGTACATCTTTAATTGGTATGTTTGTTAGATTAAAATTCGGTGCAAAGACTCCTACCCCTTCGGAATGATTCACAATTCCATGCATGCCAATTCCAATGCCTAACACTTTCTTTTTGGGAATTCCGGACTCCTCTATAAGAGTATCAATCATAGTTATAAGAAATTGCAGTAAGCTATCAACTGTTAATTTCGTAGGAAGCGATTTCATTTTTTGTATTTCAATTTCCGCATTTAAATCTGTCAAAACAGCAGTAGCACGATGCCCTCCTACATCTAGACCTATCACATAAGAGCTTTTCCAATTAATTGTTAGCAGAATAGGCTTTCTGCCACCTTTTGATACTCCAATCTCACTTTCTCTTACTAGTTTAGATTCCAATAGCTCCGCTACAAGATTGGTAACCGTTGGAGGTGTTAATTTAGTTCTTTTCGCTATTTCAGCTCTGGAAATCGGTCCATTCAAACGTATTGTGTTTAAGATCAATGAACGGTTTAATGATTTCATTAATTGAAAGCTACCTGTAACAGACATGCCATTCTCTCCTTCTTCAGACTATTCTTTTAATTTTACATGAATCAAATCGTTCGTACAAACATTCTATTTCCAATCTGATATCTTTTATGGAGTTATTGCAACTTTTTTGTCAAATAGTTCTTTTTTGTATTTAAATTAGATTGTTTCTAATGCTTATAGGTGCCTGACTCCGTTCAGGCTCGTCATTTCTCTTCTACGTGTAAGAAGGGCATGGGTTTTTTTCGGATATTACACACGATGTTTTACGAAGAGAAAGGGTTCGTCTCACAGGGGGACATAGTGTGTTTCAATGAAGACTAATCACGATGTAACCATCGGTCTATTCGAAGAAGATGTTGCCACTTCGAGACAAAAGCTCTTTTACGCCCTTCCTCATTTTATGCACAGAAAAAAGCATTCCGATGAGGAATGCTTTTAGGTGCCTGGCAACGTCCTACTCTTGCAGGGGGAAGCCCCCAACTACCATTGGCGCAAAAGAGCTTAACGACCGTGTTCG
>NZ_JAXBLX010000097.1:0-1922 GCF_037027555.1 Halalkalibacter kiskunsagensis
ACTACAACAATGGATTGCAGGCTTACCTAACTACATCAAGGTCTACCTGCCTATTTCAGTGTGCGAAAGTTGAGTAACTAATTAATGAAGATGTACAGTTCAATACCGTTTTTCCCTTTAAAAGAGTGCCAGTTACGGCACTCTTCATTTGTTTTCTCTGAATCTTTTCCTTATTTAAATGAGCAGGTTCCCTACACCAATGCCTAATCTCCAACATACATTATTGTAATTCTCGGTAACTAACCGACAGGGGGAGATGAAGATGGATTTAACTGCACCTCATTGGATTTATTTAATTGGAACACTGATTATTATCCTTACCATGTTAGTTAGACAAAATGTCGTTGTGCCAGCAGTCTTAATGACCTTTTTTATTGGATGGGTATATACAGGTTCGTTCTTTAGCGGTTTACAAACCATTTTCCAGGCTAGTTTAACTGCTGCAGGTGAACTCTTTAATATCTTTCTTATTATTGCAATTATGACTGCATTGCTACATTCGTTAAAAGCAATTGGAGCAGATGAACAAATGATCACCCCCTTTCAGCGTGTGATGAAAAATGGACATATTTCATTTTGGGTTATTGTCGGTGCTACCTATGCAATTTCTTTATTCTTCTGGCCAACTCCAGCCGTTCCACTTATAGGAGCTCTTCTCATCCCAGTTGCCATTCGTGCGGGACTTCCACCAGTCGCTGCCGCAATCGCGATTTCTTTAGCCGGGCAAGGAATGGCCTTATCCGCCGATTATATGATTCAAATTGCCCCAATGTTAAACGCAACGTCAGCTGGTGTTGCAGTTGAACCTGTAGCAAATCGTGCATTTGTCTTATCTATTATTACAGGAGTGGTTGCCTTAACATATGCATATTTCTCTATACGAAAATCAATCCAAAAACCGTCAAAAAAACACCTGATTGAGTGGGAGAAGCATGGCTCTATTGAGACAGATGAAACTTCCGTTACAACAAAGCAATCAAAAAAGCAGCGAGTTTTCTTTGCATTATTCGTCCCAATTTCCTTCTTAATCATTGTCGTTTATATGGTGCTCTCCATGTTCACAGATGCCATTCCTAGCATGGAAGGCGGTGCTGGCGCTGCCTTAATCGGTGGGACTGCCGTTATCTTATTAGTCACGGCATCAAGCTTTTACAATCTACGAAACTCATTAACAAATGTAAGCGACTTTCTTGTAAAAGGTTTTGTTTTTGCTTTCAAGGCTATGGGTCCCGTTATTCCAATAGCTGGTTTTTTCTTTATCGGAAGTGGTGAGTTTTCAGCTAAAATACTCGGAGTTTCAGCAGAGACACCCCCATCTTTCTTATTTGATCTCGTCCAAGCTGGACAACAAATCAACCTGAGAGTAGCTTTTTAGCAGCATTTGGTATTCTTATAATTGGAATGATTACAGGGTTAGACGGTTCAGGATTCTCAGGATTACCATTAGTCGGCTCCTTATCAGGTGCGCTCGGTCAAACGGTGGGAATTGATGTTGCGACACTTGCTGCAATCGGACAGATGGGATCCATTTGGGTAGGTGGTGGTACGCTTATCGCTTGGTCCTCATTAGTCGCAGTTGCTGGATTTGCGAAAGTTCCTGTCATGGAACTAGTACGAAAATCATTTATCCCCGTCATACTAGGACTAATCGTATCTACACTTGCAGCGATGTTTCTGTTTTAAGAAAAAGCCCCCAAAGGGTGACCTTCCCTTTGGGGGCTTTTTCGAAGCAATGTGCGGAGCCGATGCCGGCTTTTTAGTGAAGTAAGGGGCGGCCTTCCCCTTACGAACGTGCATCGTGTGGAGCCATTGCCACTTCCATCCTCTTTTACGGGCGACCTTCCCTTTGGGGACTTTCTCGGAGCAATGAGCAGAGCCGATCCGGGCTTCTTAGTGAAGCTTTGGGCGGCCTTCCCCTTACG
>NZ_JAXBLX010000009.1:0-132472 GCF_037027555.1 Halalkalibacter kiskunsagensis
GTGATCATGACTGTGCTCGTGATCATGACTGTGCTCGTGATCATGACTGTGCTCGTGATCATGACTGTGCTCGTGATCATGACTGTGCTCGTGATGACCTTCATTTTTTAACAGCACATCAAATTTTGTACTTGTGATTCCATTTTTCACAACTTTATTCCAATTCAATTCATACTCTTCATTGATATGCAGCTTTTTTAATTCCTCTTCTAATTTAGCCGGATCTGCCCCCGCATCAATAAGAGCTCCAATCATCATATCGCCACTAATCCCTGAAAAACAATCTAAATAAAGAGTTCTCATTCACTCCCAGCCCCTTTTTGTGCTAACTGATAAATTAATGCAGCGTTGTATGCTCCACCGAATCCATTATCAATGTTGACAACACTAATTCCAGAGGCACATGAATTTAACATCGTAAGCAATGCTGATAAACCATGAAAATTAGCACCATAGCCAACGCTTGTCGGTACAGCAATGACCGGATGGGAAACAAGCCCCCCTATTACACTGGGAAGTGCTCCTTCCATTCCCGCTACTACAACCGAAACCGTTGCTTGTTGAATTTCTTCATAATGATCGAACAATCGATGAATGCCTGCCACACCTACATCATACATTCGTTGAACGTTGCAACCTAATGCCTCAGCTGTAATGGCTGCTTCCTCTGCTACTTTCAAATCAGAAGTCCCCGCACAAATGATATTAATGTACCCTTTGGAATCATTAGCTACTTCTATTGCTTCATTCTTCCATAACAGAATTTGTGCAATGTCATGATAAATAAATTCAGGACACTCTTGGATAACATGTTCTGCTTTAGCTTTTGAGATACGAGTAACTAACACATTGTTGTTTTTTTCTCTTAATGCTTTAATAATAGAAATGATTTGTTCAGCGGACTTTCCTTCTCCAAATACAATTTCTGAAAACCCTTGTCTCTTCTTACGATGGTGATCGACTTTAGCAAACCCTAAGTCTTCATATGTTGCTAGCTTTTGTTTTGCTTCAGCTACGCTCAAGTCACCTTTTTGGACTTGTCTTAAAATTTCTTCTAACATTCACAACACTCACTTTACTGAATTAATTGATTACTATTTTTTGTTTGATTTGGTAGAAGAATATAAACACGTAGACAAATCATCAGCCTATTTCTCGTACTTTTCATACACGTCCAGATTCAGTTTAACAACAGCTGTCCAGGTTGCACTGTGATAACGACGTCCCTTTATATTAAAATCTTATTCATGCTGCCGCTTTTATAACCAATTAAATCTAGTGTGACATATTGATATCCGTACGTGTTTAGTTCTTCCGATATCGAATCATGATTCTCGAGGACAATTTTCATATCATTTGGTTCGACTTCGATTCTTGCCACTTCCTGATGTGTCCGAACTCGCACTTGTCGAATATTAAGAGTCTTTAGATACGCTTCTGCTTTCTCTACTTTTGTAAGCTTTTCTTTTGTAATTTTCTCACCATATGCAATTCTAGAAGATAAACATGCAAATGACGGCTTATCCCACGTAGGTAAATCAAATTGCTTAGAAAGATCTCTAATTTCCTCTTTGAATAAATTCGCTTCTTGCAAAGGACCACGAACGCCTCTTTCCTTCGCTGCCCTCATTCCAGGCCGATGTTCATTCAAATCATCTGCAATAACGCCATAAACGACATTTCCGAACCCTTTTTCCTCCATTATTGGTATTAAAAGTTCGAATAAACTATTTTTACAGAAATAACACCGGTTTTTATCGTTCTCTGTATAGCCTGGAATAGCTAATTCAGACGTTTCAATCACTTCGTGTTTTACTCCGATTTTCTTTGCTAGTTCTTTCGCTTCTAATAGCTCACTAGAAGGATATGTCTCAGAATCGGCTGTAACAGCTAATACGTGATCTCTACCTAATGTTTCAACAGCTACTTTTAATAAAAATGTACTATCCACTCCTCCAGAAAAAGCTACAACAACAGACTTCATTTCTTGGAGAATTGATGTTAACTTTTGATATTTTTTGTTCGTCATGGGCCTCTCCCTTCTAAAAAACATAGCTTGTCCTTCTTTAGTTAACTTCTATGTGTGTTTTAAATGCTCTCTATGCTAGATTTCTAGGTTATAAATAACGTTACGCCAAATTTCCATTCTCATTAAAATATGGCTCAAAAAGATCTGAGCACTGCTCCATTTGTGGATGTTGCGCTATTTGTTCAAGTAATGCTTCTGAAACTTCTATTTCACCTATTTCTAATGTGTTCTTTATACGAACCATTTTCACTTTTGAAAAATCTAAAATATTACACGTTTTAATTGCTGCTTGAATGGCTTCTTTATCATTTGCCAACGTTGTTGCAATTTTTGTTGGCGCTACAACCGTTGAGGTTAAACCGTTTGCATAAGTAAATTCCAGGTTCATTTTATCTACAAGTCGTTGAGTCGTAAAATCTGCCGTTCCAACACCATTGGCATTCCCTTCTGTTTCAGGCGTTAAATCGAGGACAACCATCTTATTAACATCTGGTCCACCGTGAGCATATGGTGTTGGATAACGTCCTGTAATATTAGGATCCATGCCATCGCCACTTATGTTTTTTCCGATCTCGTCAATAACGAGAACATCCAATTGGTCAAAGAATAATTTTGGTAATAATTTCTTTGCGAGCGCTTGCAATTCTGGTTCTTTTACTTCGATCTCTTCCGCTGCAAGTACTTCTATTCTTGAAACTTTATCAAATGCATTTTCTAGAGTCGCTACACCAAAGAGAATCGGTGTTTTTTCCATCATCATTTTCGCCATCGCAGGTACATTTTCTGCCATATACTTAAATCCTAATTGATGACAGGCTTCTGCCCCTTTTTGCTTGCCGAGCCCGATGCTAATCATCTTCATAATGCCACTTTCCACCGGCCCGCGAAAGGCAGTATGAGGTTTGATCCGGTTAATAACTACAATTCCATCTGCAAGTGATGCGTATTTATCAATATATACGGGTAGACCATTAGGTAACTCTCCAAGCTTCAACACTTCCATAGAAGAGCGTATCTCTGCTTTCACTCTTTCTTCTGTCACCCCAAGATGCGCTAATACTTCCCTCTGACCTTCAGCCGTAGCACCTCCATGACTCCCCATACTCGGTACAATAAAAGGTTTCGCTCCCATGTCTTTTAACTGTTGTACGGTTAAAGCTGTAATCTCTGCAAGACGATCCATCCCCCGACTTCCTACTGCAATAGCAATTTCCATCCCGGGCTTTATTTTTTGGACAATGTGCTGATGTTGCAACTTTTCGTCTAAGGCTTTGTCAATATTTTCAATTTTCTGATCATCAAAATGCAGCTTAACCTTTGCCATCTTAGGTAACGGAATATCCTTTAATAAATCTTGAAGAATACCCATGGGCTTCATTCACTCCTTTTTTCTAGCTTTTTGTGAAATAGTTTCCCGCATGATTGTAGCCAATTTTCTGAATCATGTTATTAAGAATCCATTCATTAGTGATACTTTCCCTTCTTCTATCCACTCATTATTAGGTGGAAGTAATTATGACGTATAAACGCGAGAAGACTTCTAGAATCTATTAACTTGCAATAAAATGACTAAGGATACCTAAATTTTTCTACTAGTTAATCATTCTATCAATATGGTCATTATACCACCATGTAGAATTAAATTGAACATTTGCTAGGATTCCCTAATAGTCAAAATTTTCCGTCATCCAAACTAACAACATTAGTGTCACATGGGTTTAAATTACAAAGCACAGTTTATGATAATGTTCTCATTTGATCTAGCGCAATAAGAAACGCGTTTTTGTCTACCAATCTAAAAAAGTCCTTCTGACGTAGTAACGCCAATAGGACTTTTAAACGTGAGAAATTAAAACCTAATCGTTTGAAGCTGATTTAACAAGCTTGGGGTAATATCTTCTGCTTCTTCTTTATCAAGCAAATGAAGGGTGAACACTACATAGTGACCGTTGATTTTCTTAATAACGACGCTTTGTCGAACGTCTGAATTTGCACTTGCCAGATATAAATCAGTTCCTTTGTAAAAAGGGTGTAGGTGTTGTAAACGTGTTACTTCATTAATAGGACCTGTTACTTTTAAATATTGTTCTGCCGTTTTCTTTAAGTCCGTTAAATTTGCCCGGCTGTCAGCAACCTCTACCCTTACAAAAAAACCGGGATCTCTATTCGCGAACAATTGATATTTCCTTGGTTCTTCCTCAACAAATTGATAACCATTTTGAACGGTCATTTTTATATCCATGTTATCAGCAGCCGTGATTTTCGTTACTGCGAGTTTTTTTCCTGGAAAAATTAAATTTGTCTGTACGTTGTTCATTTCTTTTAGTTCATCAATAGTCATCTTATACATTCTTGAAATGCTATAGAGCGTATCTCCTTTTTTCACTTCATAGTGCATAGCATTTGCATCCTGTACATGCAGTTTCTGACCTGGGAAAATAAGATTACTCGTTAGGTTGTTCATTTCTTTTAGTTCATCGACCGTCATCTTGTAAGTTCTTGAAATGCTGTAAAGTGTATCTCCTTTTTTTACAGAATACGAAACAATGACTCCATCTTTTAATTGTAGGTTTTGACCTGGAAAAATAAGATTACTTGTTAGATTGTTTATTTGTTTTAATTCATCAACCGTCATCTTATTCTCTAACGCAATCCGATATAACGTATCGCCGCTTTTTACCTCATATGTCGATGCAGCAGCACCTTGAGCAAACCCGAGCATCGCGGTTAGTCCGACTGATAATGCCACCATTTTAATTCCGTTCTTTTTACCATTAAACATTTACATGCACCTCTTCTTAGTTAGTAAATTCTAGTTGTTTTATATATGTAACGAAGAGCGATGCAAGTAAGTTACGGCTTGAACAAGCCCAAATTCGTATAAAGATCCCCCGCGCTATTAAGAGGCCATTGAAGCAGTCATACCAAGGCGCAATCCATATGTAAGTAACACCCCCAAACAAAAAGAGACGCAATAGAATATACGCGTCCCGAAAATAGATATACTATTCTAGTAATAAATTATTCAGTACGTTTCTCCTGATCATATAAAGATAAAATTTCTTTAACAAAGATTAAGAAGTTATCTTTTACTTTCTCAGTCGTCTCGATTACTTCATCATGAGTGAGTGGTTGATCTAAGATACCTGCAGCCATATTTGAGATACATGAAATTCCAAGGACTTTGATTTCGGCATGACGTGCAATAATAACTTCAGGAACTGTAGACATCCCAACTGCATCTCCACCTATTTGACGTAACATCCTAACTTCAGCAGGTGTCTCATACGATGGACCTGAATTCCAAACATAAACACCTTCTTTCAAAGCAATGTCCAATCTCTCTGCTGCTCTTTTGGCTATTGATTGAAGATCACCATCATAAGCTGTTGACATATCAGGAAAGCGTACTCCTAATTCAGTGTCATTTGGTCCAATTAACGGATTTTGACCAGCATTATTAATATGATCCGTAATTAACATCAAATCTCCTGGTTCTAGGTTTGTATTAACTCCTCCTGCTGCGTTCGTAACAATTAATGCATCGATCCCTAACTCTTTCATTACTCGTATTGGAAATGTCACCTTGTCCAACGTATACCCTTCATAAAAATGAAATCTACCTTGCATCGCAATTACATTTAAGCCCTCGAGAGTTCCACAAACTAACTGACCAGCATGACCTTCTACAGTAGAAGTCGGGAAACCTGGTATATCACTATAAGAAATTTGCACTGGGTCCTTAATCTCATCTGCAAGTACCCCTAATCCTGAACCAAGAATCAAACCTACTTTAGGAGTTTTCAATAGAATCCTATTAATGTACCTAGCAGCTTGTTCAATTTGTACCTTCATTCATTTTATCCCCTTTACCCTAATATGACAAAAAGCATTAAAACATTTCATAATATATAAAGTTCCTTTTAAATGAATTACTTTATATATTATTTTTGATGTAAGACGTCCAACAACTACTATTATAAATTATTTTAACTAAATGTAAACCTTTTCTTTACTTTTTTAAAGGAGTCGATGATAAAAGGAAAAGAATCCTATTACAGGAGCCGGATCAGGTCTTGGAAAAGAGTTAGCCCTTTCATATTGTCATTAGGGGCATAACGTCATCCACTAGGAAGAACAAGATCCAAACTAGAAATAGTAAAAAATGAAATTCAACAATCAAGAGGTAAAGTAGAAGTAGCTATTTGTAATATTTCAATAGAAGTGGATGTACAAAAAAAAGTCGATGAATTACTTACAGAACGGAACATTGACTTGTTAATTAACAATGCAGATGTTGATTACTTTGGTCCATTACAAAATTATCAACTACCTCAAATCAATGAAATGATAGATACGAATTTAAAGGAACGATCTATTTATCAAAAACCCTCCTACCCCATTTTTTAAAACAAAATAGAGGAAAAATTATGAATATCATTTCAACAGCTGGACAAAAAGGAAAAGTAAATGAATCCGTTATGTCGCCAGTAAATTTGCGATCCGTGGTTTCACAGAAAGCTTAGTAAAAGGATTGGAACAAACCCCTATTATTGTCACAGCTGTTTATATGGGTGGAATGGATACTCCATTTTGGAAACATACAAATCATATAAAAGATCAATCCCGCCTTAAAAAACCGAAAGAATTAGCAAAATTTATTCTTGAAAACGATCGTAATCAATATGAGATTTATATAAATTAATATGTATTAGAACTTAACGCGTTTCCTAAAAACACTAAACCTGAATTTATCTGCTCTAAAGAAATTTATCGAATATAAAACCGGCTTTTCATGTAAATCATAATGTGTCTGCTTCAATACTAATAACGGAGATTCCTTTTCGCATTGTAAAATTTTTGAAATTTCTTCATGATAGCCTATCGTTTCTATAAAAGCAGTTGCATAACTAATCGTTACAGCTGCTTTCTCATCCATAAAATCAAATAATGACTCGTTTTCAAATACGGAATCTTTAGGAATTAAATGCTCAGGAATTTTATCAATACAATATACCATTGGCTCACTATCAGCAGTTCGAATTCGTTTCACAAGAAATACTGACTCTTGGTCATCCAGTCTTAATTCACTTTTGTCCTCTTCAATTGGATCGGTATAACCAGAGAATAAAAGACGTGTACCTGGAGTTTTCCCTTCCACTTTTATCATATCTGTAATACTTATTAACTCCTCAATACCACTCGAAAAAATCGGCTTTCTATTAATAAATGTTCCTATTCCATGCTTCCTAATTACAATCCCTTCCTCTTCTAAAATTCGAAGTGCTTCTCTTAATGTTGTGCGGCTAACTCCTAAGTCTTTTGCCAATTTATTTTCAGAAGGTAACTTTTCACCCGGCTCTAATATACCACTTTCAATATCTTTCTTAATCTTTTCAATAATTAAGAGATATCTCGACCTTTGATATCCATCTAAAGACATTCCTCTACCTCCAAAAAAAATTATATTATTACAGTTTAAATTTTACAGTGTTGTCCAACAACAATCAAGGCACAGTAACTACCCGAATCTATCTAAAAAGAAAACGAATCATAGGTTAGCCAAGCAACCTTACCGAAAGACTTCACAATAAAAACACCTCACGGAAATTTCCCAATCCAAGAGGTGTTAAGATCATTATTTATTTAAATCTTCTGAAGAAAATGCACCGGGTAACAGGTCATGTCCCGTTATTTCATGTTTGTCTCCATTAAGATTAGAAAGAATGACTTTCATATCTGAACTACATAATTCCGATATTACTTGCCTACACGCCCCGCATGGAGGGACTGGTCTAGATGTATCAGCAACAACAGCTAGCATCGTAAACTCTTTTTCACCTGCAGAATAGGCGCTAAATAAAGCAGTACGCTCTGCACAATTACACATGCTATAGGCAGCATTTTCAATGTTACAGCCATGAATGACTTTTCCGTCCTTTGTTAATAATGCTGCCCCTACTTTAAATTGTGAGTAAGGTGCATACGCCTTTTCTCTTGCCTTAATCGCTTCTTCCACTAGTTTCATTTTATCCATACTGGAGACCCCCCTATTAAAGTATTGATACAACCTCTTTAACTAAGCGCATAAATTGAGGCTTTGTTCGATTCGCCACTTCTACAACTTGATCATGTGTAAGTGGTTCTAAGTCTTCACCGATTGCCATATCCGTTATACACGAAATACCAATAACTTTCATTTCCATATGGCTAGCGACTGTGACTTCAGGTACTGTTGACATCCCTACAGCATCTCCACCAACTAGTCGTAACATCTTAAGCTCGGCAGGTGTCATATACGTTGGACCAGTAATGCCTGCATATACTCCCTTTTGAATAGGAATATCCAGTTTATTAGCCGTTTCTTCAACAAATGAAACCAACTCGGTTGAATAGGCGTCACTCATATCTGGAAAGCGTGGTCCTAGTTCTTTTTCATTTGGACCAATTAACGGATTAACACCTGTCATATTTAAATGGTCTTCAATAATCATTAAATCACCAGGCTTAAACGATGAATTCATTCCACCACATGCATTTGTCACAACGACTAGTTCTACACCGAGCTGTTTCATTACTCGTACAGGAAAAGTTACCTCTTGCATTGAATACCCTTCGTAGTAATGGAATCGACCTTGCATGGCTACAATTTGCTTACCGTGTAATTGACCAATTACTAACTGTCCAGCATGTCCCTCAACTGTAGATACAGGAAAGTGTGGAATCTCCGTATATTTTATTTTCGTTGGATTTTCAATTTCATCTGCTAGCTCGCCAAGACCCGAACCAAGGATTAAACCGATTGTCGGTTGCTCTGTAAGTAAGTTATAAATAAAGCTAGCCGACTCTTGTATTTTCCCAAGTAGATTTTCCATTTATCATTTCTCCTTTTGTAGAGACTATAGTTTATCCAAAAAGCTTTTGCCGTACTGTGGCATGTTCACATGAAAGTTTTCAGCAATCGTTGCCCCTATATCGGCAAATGTTTGTCTTATACCTAAATCAGTTGATTGTTTTTGACTTGTACAATACACAAGTAGTGGCACGTATTCACGTGTGTGATCTGTACCATGATGAGTAGGATCATTGCCATGATCTGCAGTAATGATTAATAAGTCATTCTCTTGCAACCTTTCAAATACTTCTGGTAAGCGAGCATCAAATTCTTCTAACGCTTTTCCATAGCCTATTGGATCTCTACGATGGCCATAATTGGCATCAAAATCAACAAGGTTCACAAAGCTTAATCCCGTAAACTCCATATCCATTGATTGAAGGAACTTATCCATTCCATCCATATTAGATTTAGTTCGTACTGTATTAGTTACTCCTTCCCCATCATAAATATCAGAGATTTTTCCAATTGCAATCGAACTGAACCCTTCGTCCTTTAATTCATTCATCACAGTTCTTCCAAATGGCTTTAACGCATAATCATGACGATTTGCTGTTCTCACCCAAGATCCTGGTTGCCCAATAAAAGGACGCGCAATCACTCGACCAACCATGTATTTCTCATTTAACGTTAAATCTCTAGCTATTTCACAAATATGATAAAGCTCCTCTAAAGGAACAACCTCCTCATGTGCAGCAATTTGTAAAACAGAGTCAGCTGAAGTATAGACAATTAAGTCTCCAGTGTTGTAATGGTGTTCGCCTAACTCATCCAGAATACCAGTACCCGATGCTGGTTTATTTCCAATTACTTTTCTACCAGTTTTATTTTCCAATGTTTCAATTAGCTCTGGTGGAAATCCATCAGGGAATGTTCGAAACGGTTGCTCAATGTTAAGGCCCATAATTTCCCAATGACCAGTCATTGTATCTTTTCCAATAGAAGCTTCTTGCATTTTCCCATAATGACCAAGAGGCTGATCCACCTTTTCGATGCCCTTTATTTCACGAATATGACTTAAGCCGAGTTTAGCGATATTAGGCATATGTAATCCACCCATTTTTTCTGCGATATGCCCTAATGTATCGGCCCCTATATCATTAAATTGCCTTGCATCCTGTGCCGCGCCTATTCCTACAGAGTCCATCACAATTAAAAACACTCTTTTAAACTGTTTCATGATATGATCTCCTTTCTTTAAATTTTTCAAAAACATCATGACTTGTCGGAGGTCCAACATCTTTTTCTAAAAAAAATATTATAGTTTAAATACACTACTCGCGATCATTCCACCTAGGTAAACTCCAAAAATACCTAAAATTCCTGCCAATACTGGTGGAGCTGGTAGCGGAAGACGTAGAAATTTAAACGTAACACCTATAATAATTCCTGCTAACACACTTAATAATAATTCTTTCATAACATTTCTCTCCTCTAATCTAATTTTTCATTTAATAGCTAGTACTTGATGTTTCCCCTTTTACAATCGACACACCTGAGCTTGCACCAATTCTAGTTGCACCTGCCTCGACCATCTTTTGAACATCTTCGCTATTTCGAATTCCTCCAGAAGCTTTCACGCCGATTGACGGCCCAACAGTTTCACTCATTAATCTAATATCCTCTACAGTTGCTCCACCTGTTGAAAAGCCTGTTGATGTTTTTACATAACTAGCTCCAGCTTGAACAGCTAACTGACAAGCACGGACTTTTTCTTCTTCCGTTAACAAGCATGTTTCGATAATGACTTTTACAAGTGCTTTCTCATTTGCTGCATGAACAACCGCTTCAATATCTTTTTTTACTAATTCATTATCTTTATTTTTCAATGCACCAATATTAATAACCATATCAATTTCTGTTGCACCATTTTCGATTGCGTCTTCTGTTTCGAATCTCTTCACCTTTGAAGTTGAAGCACCTAATGGAAAACCTATTACCGTACAAACTTTAACGTTTGTCTCTTTTAAAACTTCATAAGCTGCGCTTACCCAAGTTGGATTCACACAAACCGAAGCAAATTGATAAACTTTTGCTTCTGCTGCTAATTTAATAATATCTTTTTCTGTTGCAGACCCTTTCAATAATGTATGATCAATGATGTTGGCAATAGTTGCAGTCATCTTTTTCACCCTTTTATGTTTTATTTATTTAGTAAATTATAGTCGTTGGACATCTGACATCTATCATATCAATAAGTGACCTATTTTAATAGGTCTTTTTATTAATTATTTATTTCATCATAGATCAGCGAAATAGAATCAACCGGATCTTGTGAAACCTTATAAGAATGATAAATTCTTTCTATTACATCATGTACATCTTCCCGATTACTATGAATGGTTACAAGCGATTCACCTTTTTCAACTCTTTCACCAATTTTCTTATTAAGAACAAGTCCAACCGCCAAATCAATTTTAGAATCTTTCGTAGCCCTACCTGCCCCAAGAATCATTGCAGCAGTCCCCACTTTATCTGAGACAATTTCAGAAACAAAGCCAGTTTCTTTAGCATTGACCTCGAAGGTATACGATGCAGAAGGTAACTTATCTGGAGTATCAACGATTGAAGGATCGCCACCTTGTGCTGATATAAAGGTTTTAAATGTCTCAAGCGCTTGCCCATTCGTGATTACTTCTTCTAGCATCTTCCTCGCTTCTACTTTCGTCTCTGCTTTTTCAGCAAGATAAACCATTTGACTCCCTAACACTAAGCATAGCTCAAGGAGATCATTAGGTCCTTTTCCTTTTAACGTATCAATAGCTTCTCTCACTTCGAGTGAATTACCAATCGCACATCCTAACGGTTGACTCATGTCCGATATGACAGCTATTGTTTGACGTCCAACCTCATTTCCGATTTCAACCATCGCTTTTGCTAAAGCTTTTGCTCCCTCTAAGTCTTTCATAAAAGCACCGCTACCCGTTTTTACATCAAGAACGATAGCATCAGCACCTGATGCTATCTTTTTACTCATGATCGAACTAGCAATAAGAGGTATTGACTCGACAGTGGCCGTTACATCTCTTAGACCATATAACTTTTTATCAGCTGGAGTCAGATTGCCACTTTGTCCGACGACAGCGACTTTATTACTGTTTACAAGTTTATTAAACTCTTCATTATCAATTTCCACATTAAATCCGGCAATCGCTTCAAGCTTATCGATTGTTCCACCTGTATGACCTAACCCTCGGCCCGACATTTTAGCAACCGGAACTCCTACAGCAGCAACTAGCGGAGCTAATACAAGGGTTGTTGTATCACCTACTCCTCCTGTACTATGCTTATCAACTTTTATACCATCGATGGCCGATAAATCAATCTGATCTCCAGATTCAACCATTGCCATTGTCAGATAAGCGCTCTCAGGTTGGGTCATTCCTTTGAAGAACACTGCCATTGCAAATGCTGAAATTTGATATTCAGGGATATCACCATTTGTATAGCCTTCAATCATAAATTGGATTTCTTCATTCGTAAGCTCTTCACCATCACGTTTTTTTTCAATTAAGTCAACCATCCTCATAATTGATCATCCTTTATTAAATAGTATACTTATCTTTATAATAAAAGTTACCGACGTCAAACCTTCTTTAAACTGTCGGTAACCTCACTTTATGAATTAATTAAAATAACATACCGGCAATTGCTGCACTTAATAATGAAGCTAATGCACCAGCTAAAACTGCTCGAAGACCCAATCTTGCAATATCATTCCGGCGTTCTGGAGCAAGTCCACCAAGTCCACCAAGTAAAATCGCTAATGAGGAAATGTTCGCAAATCCACAAAGTGCGAAACTTACAACTGCAACTGTCTTATCTGATAACTCTGGAATTTCCGGTGCGAACGCTGCATATGCCACAAACTCGTTTAATACAAGCTTTTGACCGATAAAGCTCCCTGCTGCCATCGCTTCTGCCCAAGGCACACCGATAGCAAATGCAATTGGAGCAAAAAGTACACCAAGGATTGCTTCTAGAGATAAGCCTTCAAAGCCAAACCAACCACCTATACCGCCTAACATACCATTTATTAATGCTATTAATGCAATAAATGCAAGTAGCATCGCCCCTACATTAAGCGCTAGTTGTAGACCAACACCAGCTCCTCGTGCTGCTGCATCTATAACGTTCGTAGATTCTGTATCTTTTCCGATTTCAATTTCATCAGTCGTTTTTGATTGTTCTGTTTCAGGTATAATCATTTTGGCCATAACTAACCCTGCTGGAGCCGCCATGAAACTCGCAGCAAGTAAGTACTCTAATGGAACACCTAATAAAGAGTAACCTATCAACACTGATCCTGCTACAGAGGCAAGTCCACCAGTCATTACCGCAAACAACTCAGAGTTTGTCATTTTTTTAAGGTAAGGACGTACAACAAGCGGGGCTTCTGTTTGCCCTACAAAAATATTTGCAGCAGCTGACATTGATTCCGCCTTACTTGTCCCTAATATTTTTGAAAGTGCTCCTCCAAGTAATTTAATAACCCATTGCATAACACCAATGTAATATAGTACGGCAATTAATGAAGAAAAGAAGATAATAATTGTCAATACTTGAAAGGCAAAAACAAAGCCTACAGCTTCACCTTCCCACAACCCACCGAATAAAAAGTTAACACCTTCATTTGCATATCCAATGATGTCTGTCACCCGCATCGTTAACCAGTGGAGAGCCGCTCGTCCCATCTCCCATTTTAGAACGATAAATGCGAACATTATTTGGATAGTTAATCCACCTAAAATTGTTTGTAACTTGATTGCTTTTCTATTTGTAGAAAAAAGGTAAGCAATTGAAAAAACGATGATAATACCAAAAACACCCCATAAAAAGTTCATATCCTCAACCCTCTCTAAATTAATTAAAAATTTTTACAAAACCAAATCGAAAACGCTTTCTTTTTTATGTTTTTTTAGCGCTTTCAAAATGTAAAATAAAATCTATTTCTAAAACCAAGGTAAATCTTCTCACAATAGACTTGTATGATGTCCAACCTTTTAAAAGGATACAATCTTACAAGTCTGTTTGTAAAGCCATTTTCCCAATTTCCAAAATGCGCTTTTTCTTAACCTCATATTTTACTTCTCATAAGGTTAGATGTCCAACAACCTTATAGTTTTTCATTATAAATGGTTTAACTACATCCGTAAACAATTTCTTTAAAAGAAAATATTAACTTATTTGTTAAAGAGATTAATAAAAATGGCGAATTAAGCAAAGCTTTCAAGAAATCATTCCCCTTTTACCTGATAAAGAGATTAGGGAACTACTTTCATTACAAGTATCTATTCCCATTTTGAAAGTGCGGCTCTGGTCGACATTAGATAATGACGTTGTCTAAATTTACGATCGTGGCTAATCGATAAAGGAAACAGCACACATGTTGAATTTCTCTACTCTTTTTCCGTGGAATCGTAACCATATGAACCGAATATTCTATATATAGCATTCGGTACAAAAAACAGCAGCTCCACCATCGTGGAGCTGCTGTTTTGCTCGTTTCCATATAGTATGAAATTATTATTAATCGATAATCTTCCAGAATGCAGGTTTTACTCTATATTCGTGGTCAAAAACAAATGGTGCATCTACTCCTACTCCACCACTATACTGTCTTGCACGGTTATCGAGCCATGTATGGTTATCTGCAATTCCCCAGAAGGTTACACTGCTGATATCAGCACCCAATTCTTCATACAATTCGAATATCTGATTGTAGCGTTCCGCCTGGTCTTGAAGGTCTTCCTCTGGAATAGCATCATATGATTCATAGGCATTATCTGGCGGCCAGCCATAAAGACTAACATCCAACTCAGTCACTTGATTATCTAATCCAAGGCTAGAAAACAGATCAAAAGAAGCTTTTGTGTCTTCGATTGTAGGCCAGCCAATTTGGATATGTGCCTGATGGCCTACTCCATCAATTGGAACTCCATCATCTAATAAGTCTTTAACAAGGTTGTAAAGGTCATCCCTTTTTGATGGTACTTCTGTATTGTAATCGTTAATATAAAGCTTCGCGTCTTCTCCCGCATATTTTCTGGCTGTTTCGAAAGCTACCTTAATATAGTCGGTGCCAGTAATCTGATACCATGCAGAATTACGTAAGCCCCCACCATCATCAATTGCTTCATTCACTACATCCCAAGAAGTAACATCATCTTTGTAACGCTCTACAACTGTTTTAATATGAGTTTTCATGCGCTCTAGTAAAAGTTGCTTATTTGCTTCTTGTTTGTTTGGATCTTCTTCATCAACCATCAAATTCCCCTCAATATCTACGAAAAACCATTCCGGAACTTGGCTATGCCAAACAAGCGTATGAAAGCGCAGCTCCATATCATTTTCTCGAGCAAATTCAACAATTTTGTCTGCTCCTTCCCAGTTCCACACACCCTCTTCTGGTTGTAATGAAATTGGCTTCATTGCATTCTCTGCCACGAGGCTGTTGTAATGATGCTTCAGTATTTTTCCCTGTCTTCCTTCAAGCTGATACGGCTCAACCGCTGCTCCGATGTCAAAAGAATCTTCATACCGATCAGCAAGAGAAGCTACTTGCCATGCGAAAGGGTCAACATTCCCATTTCCTTTCTCACCTTCTGCAAAGACTCCTTCCCTTGATGGTCCACCATTCCCTTGAGCAGATACACTGCTCATTCCACCAGCTACTAATAGAGATAAAGCTAATCCTGTAACGATTGGTTTTCTTAGAAATTTCAACATGAATAATTCCCCTTTTAAGTAAATTATTTGAAAACAAATGCGTAAGTAACTAACTAAACCTCCTTTTCATATAATCTAAGTGCCTGCACCCAAAAAGAAAAGGCTTTCATTTTCATAAAAAAACAAAATGGGATTTTCTCCTGCAAGGCTTTTTATAACTTGCACTCATTATAGCAACAGCAACTTTGTTCGTACACTGAACAAACAAAGTTTTTTTAAAACGATAGAAAGGTATTGGTATAAATATCCTCCACTATAATTAAACTTTTGATAAACCATAGCCTAAATACCTATATTCGATTCTAACAAGCGTAACAATTAAGATATATAGACCTACTTTCTATTTTGAAGCATTTACACTAGTAATATCTCTTAAGAGATGTCAACTTCTGTTTTTTTCATAGCATTTTATCTTTGAATCTGAAAATACTTAATCGATTCGCTATTAACTAACTATAGTAATTCTAAAAAAAGAAAAAAAGTGCCCACTATCCCACTGTCTTTGGAATAGAAGTACGTAGAACCTACCTTCAGCAAGTAATTTAAAACAGCAAAAACCTCTCCTACTGTTTCTGATTTAGAGGAGAGGCGAAACGATACATTGTCTAAAAAATAAACGTAACCATAATATACAGCCCCGTCGTAATCCCTGCTGCAATCAAGGCTGGCTTCAATTTATATTTTGCATATTCAATCACAGACAAGTTTAAAATCTTAGCAATTGTATTTGTATCATCACTTAAAGGCGAAGCAAATGCCCCAAACGAGCCACTTGCAAAGACGGCGCCAATGACGAGTGGCAAAGAAACGTCACCAACTGTCGCTAGTGATATTCCAAGAGGCATTAATATCCCCCATGTTCCCCAAGCAGAGCCAATAAAATACGAAACCGCTGCCCCGAAAATAAAGATAAGGGGTGCGATGAACATTTGCGGGATCCACCCGGAGTGCGCTGTAACAAAGCTTGAAAACCCTAAGTCATCCGTAATAGACGAGAGCCCCCAAACAATAGATAGCAACAAGATCACAGACATTAATTCATTTCCGCCATCAATAAAACCAGCAATCAAATGACTAAGCTTAAAACGTTGCAGCAAGTAAAATGCAATGGAAAGTAATACAGTAATTAAAAGAGCGACAACCATCGCATCAAGTACATCTGCTTTTATAAAAGCCTCGAAAAAATCATACCCTTGTACATGACCGTCCCACCATGTTAAAAACAACGTAAGACCAATGACCAAAACAAGTGGCAGAAGAAGATTCATCGGTTTAATCGGTAATTCTTTTGCGACAACTGGATGGCAATCATGCCAATCATCTTCCTCTTCTGCCGCGTGTTCATCAATCTGCATTGGTGCTGTTGATTTTGTTTTGGAATGGTGGAAAAAGCTTAAATACACTCCTAAAAAAATGATAACGATCGAAAAGAAGTTAAATGGAATACTTTGAATAAATAGCGAGTAAGGATCGAGTGCAATCCCTTGATTTTCAGTCGCTATTTGAATAATTGAGACCATATAGCCGACGAAGGCTGTTGCAACAGGAATCAAGACAATGATTGGAGTTGCTGTTGTCTCAATTACAAAACCAAGCTCTGCTGTCGTCATCTTTACTTTTTTAAGTAATGCTCTCATAATCGGAGCGATTGTCACAAACCGAAACGTAGGTGCGGCAAACGTTCCAATTGTTGAAACATAGGTTAGCAGCAGTGCTTGCTTCCTTGTTTGAATTTTTTCTGCTGCTTTCTCAACAAATCCTCTAATTCCCCCTGTCATCTTAATCATGCCAACAAGACCAGAGAAGGCATATAAAAAGACGATAATTTTAATATTATTTGTATCAATCAGTGCTTGGACAACGTAGGTGAACATCGTCTGAACACCGCCGATGACAGAAGGATCCATAATATAGGACCCCACGAGCAGACCAAGAAAAAGGGCTGGGAGCACTTGCTTTGTATAAATCGCTACTGGGATTACCACTAAAAATGGGATAATCGAAAGCCAGCTTGATTCCATCGTCAATCACCTATCTTGGATTTTTATTCATCCGATTTTTTGATAAAAGTTCGTCTTCTTATCTTGTGATTGAGTTGGAATATTATACTTTCAGTTGTCTTTCAATCTAATATCCAAGCTTACCTTTAACTTTCTTTTTAATGTCTTGAATAATCGTCATCTTGTTGTCCCAGCATTTTTGACTTAGGTCAACAGGATACTCCTCAGGGTTTAACGTACGTCGATACTCTTCCCATAGAAGGTTGATGTTTTCAGAGACAAATGTCTGAATCGTAAAAATGTCTGGATTCTCGTAAACAAGTTCTCCATTTACAAAAATATCCGTCAAGAGCTCCCTTGCTTCAAAATCGGTAACGAATTTGCTAATAAAGGTATGAGTTGGATGAAACATTTTTAATCGTTCTTCTTTTTGCGGATCTTCATCTTTTAAAGCTATGTAGTCTCCTTCTGATTTATCGTTTTGCATATTAACAATTCGATACACGTTTTTCATTCCTGGTGTGGTTACTTTTTCGGGATTTGAGGAAATCTTAATGGTATCTTGCATTTGTCCGTTCTCATCTTCAATGGCTACAATCTTGTAAACAGCACCAAGGGCCGGCTGATCAAAGGCCGTTATCAATTTGGTCCCGATTCCCCACACATCGATTTTTGCGCCTTGCGCTTTCAAACTCAGAATGGTTTCTTCATCTAAATCGCTTGATGCAACAATCTGTGTTGAATCAAACCCGGCTTGATCAAGCATCTCCCTCGTTTTCTTCGACAGATAGGCCATATCACCACCATCTAAGCGAATCCCTTTAAAGTCAATTTCCCCTTTGAATTCTTTTGCTACTTGGATCGCTGCAGGTACACCAGAGCGCAAAACATCATACGTATCCACAAGTGGAATAAAGACCTTGTTTTCACGTCTTACACAGCTCTCAGCGTATTTTGTCATCGCTATATAATCATCTTTATAAACTTGAATCATTGAGTGAGCATGTGTACCGGAGACCGGAATTCCGAATTTTTTGCCCGCTCGTATGTTACTTGTTGAATCAAACCCGGCAATAAAGGCAGCTCTTGTTCCCCAAATGGCAGCATCCATTTCTTGTGCTCGCCTTGTTCCAAATTCCAACGCTTTTTGACTACCAATTACCTGTTTGATTCTTGATGCTTTTGTTGCAATTAGCGTTTGATAATTCACAATATTTAAAAGGGCCGTTTCAATGAGTTGAGCTTCAGCAAGAGTTGATTCCACTTGCAGTATCGGTTCATTGCCAAAGACGAGTTCTCCTTCTCTCATCGAGCGAATGGACCCTGTAAACGTGATGTTTTTTAAGTAATCTAAAAATTCTTCTTCATACCCAAACGCATCGCGAAGATATGTGATATCACTTTCTGTAAAACGGAACTCTTTCATATATTCAATCACTCGTTCCAGCCCAGCAAACACTCCGTATCCATTCCCAAATGGAAGCTTTCTAAAAAACAATTCAAACACAGCTTTCCGATTATGCATACTGTCATGCCAATACGTTTCCACCATATTCACTTGGTATGCATCTGTATGGAGAGACAAACTGTCGTCTTCATAAACACTTCTCATTTCCAATACCCCCTGCTACCCAATTGATTACTATCAGTATTTCCCTAATTTACTTATCTAATAAACAGCTCTTCGCTCACCAGTCTTTTAAACCACTTATAACTGTAATAAAATAAACAAAAAGCGTAAAGTTCGAAGGAGAAAAACATGAAAAAGGGAAAAACCAATGCCATACGTATATTGGAAAAAGAAAAATGTGATTACAAAATGCTGTCCTACAAAGCAGATGACGGGAAAATTGATGGAGTATCGGTCGCTAACAAAATCGGTAAAGATGTGGCTATCGTTTATAAAACTTTGGTCTCTCAAGGATCTAGTAATGCTTATTATGTGTTTGTAATCCCAGTAGAAGCAGAACTTGACTTGAAGAAGGCTGCAAAAGTGGCAGGAGAAAAGAAGATCGAAATGATTCCAGTTAAAGACATTACAAAGATAACCGGTTATGTACGAGGCGGCTGTTCGCCAATTGGAATGAAAAAATCATTCTCAACTTTTCTTGATCAAAGCGCTGAACTACTAGATACGATTATTGTAAGCGGAGGCATGATCGGGATACAGATGGAACTGAAGGTAGAAGATTTAGTTGGTGTTACGAATGCTTGCTATGGTGACGTACGAAAGTAGTTCCTATATTGTCTCCCGGTATCTCGCATTTAGTTTATCCCTCGGCTATCATTTCTAAAATTTGTATCTATCCTAATTTAATTGAAGCTTTTCATTTTAAAAATCCCCAAAAAAGATGATACTGTTAAAAGTGTTGGACTGCTACCAATTAATTGAGGGGGATTATTATGGACAACGAAAAAAACAGAGATTTGCGGATTCGCAGCATTGATATTAGTGAAGGAGAAAATCGTTCGCCTAACAGAGCTATGCTTCGCGCCGTGGGATTTAGTGATGATGATTTCAAAAAGCCGATGATTGGCATTGCAAGTACGTGGAGTGAAGTAACTCCATGTAATGTACATATTGATCAGCTTGCACGTAAAGCGAAAGAAGGGGCCAAGGACGGAGACGGGGCACCATTAATTTTTAATACGATCACCGTTTCTGATGGCATCTCTATGGGACATGAAGGAATGCGCTACTCTTTACCGAGCAGGGAAGTCATTGCTGATTCAATCGAAACAGTTGTAGGAGCGGAGCGTCTTGATGGCGTTGTGGCGATTGGCGGTTGTGACAAAAACATGCCAGGTTGTATGATCGCCATAGGTCGTTTAAATCTTCCGTCTGTTTTTGTTTACGGTGGTACAATTGCACCTGGAAAATCAAAAGAAGGCAAAGATATTGACATCGTTTCGGTGTTTGAAGCTGTCGGACAATATAGTGCTGGTACGGTCGACAAAGAGGTATTAAAAGATATCGAATGTCACGCCTGCCCCGGAGCCGGTTCTTGTGGCGGCATGTACACCGCAAATACGATGGCTTCGGCAATCGAAGCGATGGGAATGAGTTTACCTGGAAGTGCTTCAAACCCTGCCGAAACATCTGAGAAATTAACCGATTGCTATGATGCAGGTCAAGCAGTCGTTGAGCTTCTACGCAAAGGGATTTATCCAAAAGATATTATGACGAAAAAAGCATTTGAAAACGCCATTACAATCGTCATGGCACTCGGCGGCTCAACAAATGCCTTCCTTCATCTGTTAGCTATTGCGCATTCTGTCGATGTCGACTTAACTCTAGATGATTTTGACCGTATCCGAAAAAAGGTTCCGCACCTTGCTGACTTGAAACCTAGTGGCCGTTATGTGATGCATGACCTTCACTCAGTTGGAGGTGTTTCAGCTGTGATGAAGGTGCTTCTTGAAGCCGGTCTACTTCACGGAGACTGTTTGACAGTGACTGGAAAAACACTTGCTGAGAATCTTGAGAAACAAGCACCATTAAAAGAGGGACAGGTGATTATTCGACCATTTGACAACCCGATTCGAGAATCAGGTCCACTCTTTGTTTTAAAAGGCAACTTAGCACCTGAGGGCGGCATTGCCAAAATGTCCGGGTTAAAAATAAAGAAAATCACAGGGTCAGCTAAGGTATTTGACTCAGAGCAAGAAGCAACAAAAGCTGTATTGGATAACGAGATCAAAGCTGGAGATGTCGTTGTCATTCGCTATAGTGGACCAAAAGGTGGACCAGGTATGTCTGAAATGCTGTCAATTACAGGCATTATCGTTGGCAAAGGTTTAGGTGAAGAGGTTGGCTTAATTACCGATGGACGATTTTCTGGTGGAACACATGGGTTAGTCGTTGGTCATGTATCACCAGAAGCTCAAGTAGGCGGACCGATTGCTCTAATCAAAACAGGAGATATGATTACCATTGATAGTGAAACGCAGGAACTGTCTGTTAATGTAAGCGATGAGGAAATGGCCAAACGCTTATCAGAATGGGTCGAACCACCCCTTCGTTATTCAAGAGGAGTTCTAAATAAATATGCAAGGCTCGTATCATCCGCATCAAAAGGAGCCGTTACGGATTAACATGATCTTAACGAGTTCACGATAAGCAAGTTATAACGTGCACCCTTTGTTAAGGACATTTTTATTACATCTAAGCTACTATAAGAGATGACCTCTGTTCAAATAAGGCCACTGAAAAAGGTTGCTTTTTACCTTTTTCAGTGGCCACGTTCAAATAGAGGTCATCTTTTTTTATTCCATTGATCGCAGTGGGACCAGGTACTATTCTTCTATTCCAACCTTGCGGCGAATAACATATAGCAAAAGGAGGATTATCCATGCTGTTATACATTGAGCCGAACTTACTTTCACCTAACGTTTACTACACCTCATGGAACCCCCGTCATTGTGCTAAGATGGAACGTCCCTAGTCCTACTGTTGAAGAAGGACCTCGCGGAGATATTCAAATGTATGATCTCGTTCAAATTACTAAAAGCGGATAAACGGGCTATATGCCTCGGGTCGGATTTACTGAAATATTGATGATCTAATAAATCTTTTGAGGCAACTAATCTTTAAAAGAGGTTATCAATGAACTCACCTTTTTTCCATATTAATCCTGAATTGATTTGGAGGGTTGAAAATGCAGACTTTTTACACGGTTCGTTCTGGCGATACACTGTATCAAATTTCCAGACGCTGGAATCTTCCAGTTGAGTCCCTTATCGCTGCAAATAATATGGTACCACCTTACACGATTTATGTTGGTCAACAGCTTTCTGTTCCTCCTGGTGTTGACGTCATTCGTGTAAGACCTGGAGATACGCTTTTTCAGATTGCTCAGGTCTTCGGTGTTCCTCAAGCTACCATTATTGAAGCAAACCAGCTACAGCCTCCTTATATCATCCAAGTCGGTCAACTGCTGAGGGTTCCTGCCGGCAATCCCTATTATGTTGTTCAACCTGGAGACACGCTTTTTCAGATTGCTAGACGATTTAACGTAGTAACCGCAGGACACAGCAACCCCGAGTTGATTCGACAGGTTAACAAGCTTCCATCTAGTGATCTTTTTCCTGGGATGATTCTGCTCATTCCTTATGCTCCTGTCGGGGACCGGGGATTGATTGCTTATACATCCAACCGTGGAGGGGAATACGATATATGGTTATATAACACTAGCAATGGTGTAAATAAACAGATTACAAGCGGATTAGGAGAATCTTTTTCAGTTCCTTTTTGGTCGCGGGATAGTAGAAGAATTGCCTTTGTTGGGAAAAATAACATTCTCTACGTCATCCAACTTGCTGAAGGGACAATTGCCCGTATTGATCAGTTTATAGAGGGATTAGGCATCTATGTAAGCTGGTCGCCAGATAGTCAAAAACTCGCTTTTACGAAACAAGATGAAGTGATCTTGTACAATGTCATCACCCATCAAGCACAGCGAATCAACCAGCCTGGTGCAACTGATGTCCAATGGTTTCCAAATGGGACAGAACTACTTTTCCAAGCTCCTGATGCATCAGGTATCAGTCAACTATTCCGTATTCGAACCGATGGAACAAGTAAACAGCAAATTACTGAAAATACTGGCGGAGCTCTTAATTATGTTCGTCTTTCTCCTGATGGCTCGTATGTACTATATACCACTCCTGGTGTTAGCATTTCAATCATTTATACGTTAGACCTTTCAACTGGAAACGTATTCGAAGTACGAGGCGGACCTCTTGCAAAAAATTACTTTCCAGCATGGTCGCCAAATTCATCTGCAATCGCTTATAGCGCTACTGCTTTTGAAGAAGTTGGATATTTTTCATTGATCAGAACAACAGGAAGAAAAGGAGAGGACGACCGAACAAGGGCCATTGCAAGTTGCTTTGCCACACCTGTTACTTGGTCACCTGACAGCAGAAAAATTGCCTATCTATCAGGCTGTGTCAACGATGGAACAGCAAGCGAGATGTGGGTAATTGACGTATTACATCCTGTTCCGGTTAGATTAATAGAAGGAGTATTTATTACATCATTGCAATGGTCACCGATGCCAATTTCTCCTTTGAAAAAGACCTATACCAACAACATTTATAAAGTTCAATTCCTATTCCCTTCGCATTGGCAAAAAGTAACTGACGAAAGATATGAAGGCCCAGATGGTTTCTTCCAAATTTCAGCGATTTTTTCGGATGAATCCATTGACATGGTGTGCCACAATGAAGCATTCCAGCAATTGTTACCATACGGATCTAGACCTAGCATCATGCAGACTCAAATTCAATCACAACAAGCATGCTTGATATTCCCGTCAGAGGACCAACCTCCAGAAATGAAAGATCAAGCTGCTCTGATCGTGCGGTATCCAAAACCAATTCAAATTGCGGGAACAACTTACAATTACTTTATCTTGTGGGCTGATCAGGAACATATAAATGAAATAAGCACGACACTTGCTTTTCTATTGTAATAATATAGAAAAAAGGTTCCTGCTCCAGCGCCTTAAAGCGCTGGAGCAGGAACCTTTTGCACGCTCTACAATTACCCATAATTAGCATGTGAAATTGATGAATACTATCAATTTTCTACTTTGTCAGTAAGTACCCCCTAACTTTATAATGCTTTAACGTAAACCGGCTTATATCATCATTTACATTCACATCATTATTAGTTGTATTGAAGATGAAACCCTCTTCGACAAGTAACAGACACTACACTATTTTCTCATACTCTTTCACTATGTTCGTAATAATTGTTTTTACCGGAAGAATCTCTTTTATTTCATGAACTCTAGAACCGGCAAAAACTAACCCATTCTCTGCATCTCCTTGCACAGATGTCATCAATGAATCTAATGTGCAAAAACGGTAAGAGCATTGTTTAAGACAAGAGTAGCACTTATCAATTTTTAACTTTTTGTCTCCGCTTATGCTCTTAGTAAAGCTATTTTGTATCGCTCTTCCTTGTAGTCCTACTGATGTCTTCACTAGAACGGTATCACCACTTTTACATTCAATATATTTTTGCTTAAAAGCATTTGGTGCATCACACTCCACACTTGCAACAAAGCGTGTCCCCATTTGCACACCAGATGCACCCATTTTCAAAGCTTTGGCTACATCTTTTCCCGTTAAGATCCCTCCTGCTGCTATAACTGGGATATCTACTGTTTCTAACACATCAGGCAAAATATCAAATAATGGTCTATCCGTTCCTAGATGGCCACCTGCCTCAAATCCTTCTACTACGACAGCAGAGGCTCCCAACCTTTGTGAAATCTTGGCTAATTTAGCAGATGAAACGATTGAAATGACAGGAACATTATATTGTTTCCCCCAGCTGTACATATCTCGTGATATACCAGCTCCCGAAATAATAAAATCTACTTTCTCTTCCATCGCTGCTTTAATGGTTTCTGCAAAATCGTTCATTGCAAACAACACATTTACACCAATATAACCCAAACCTTTAGTCAGTTCTCTTGCTTTACGAATATGGTATTTCAATTCATCGATTGGTATGCCCGTTCCTGAAATAATACCAATACCTCCAGCATTAGCTACAGCCGAAGCCAATCCACTTAAAGAAATTTTAACCCCCATTCCTCCTTGCATTATTGGTACTTTTGGTTTCATGTGCGCAATTTCTAACTGTGGTATATTCAATCAATCCGCTCCTCATCCATACTTATTTCACCTATTAAAATAAGGTCTACCTTAATGGTAAGCTTACATTTCATTCTATCGATAGTTGTAAAATCTTTATGTATTATTTATCACACCTAAGGTTGATTTGTTTGAGAGCTTGCCAGTGTTCTTCTGAAACGGCCTTCGCATGCTCGCTATACGCTTTAATTCTTTGAGTTCGAATATGATTTACTTCATTGGTAAAAGCATTACGTATGTTCATATGGTTTCCCTCCTCTTAGTTCGTTAGAATCATGAGTTTTCAGTGGACTCCGTATTCGATCTCACTCTCATCCCATCCCTAAGAGGTACTGCAAAACCGTAACTGCCTTACATGTTCGGGAATCTGTAACTCCTACTATTTATATTAACCATAATCTATTTTAGTTTGTATGCACCAACATTTCTCTAACAACAAATGTGTTGAAAGCTCAAAGGAAACCATCAATTAAATGGTTTCCTTTGAACTACCTATGAATGAAAACATATTTACTCAATCAATAAATCCAATTGCTTCAACCTCTTACGTGAACCATATGTTTATTCTGGTTTTCTATCTTGGTAAAACATTTTTCCTCATTGACTAAGAATCAATGTAGCTAGCAATACTAATTAAGAGGAAATTTGGATAAAGACTACCTTTATTTTCCGCCAGCCTTTTTATCGATATCATCTGGTCTATTTACCCTTCTAGTAACACCTGTTTCCATAACATCCATCTTTTAGAACAAACGCGGCTGATAGGTTCCTCTCTTAACGTTTGTATTCCTAACACTACTTCTCCACCTTCATAACTGAATTACGTAACACTCCGATTCCTTCTATCATACATTCAATACAATCATCAACTTTCAATAATTCTGCTCCTATTGGAGAACCTGTTAGAATGACATCTCCAGGTTGTAAAGTCATGACTTTTGATAAATAGGAAATCATTTTTGGAATGGATATGATCATTAGTGTTATAGAACTGTCTTGTTTTAGTTTTCCATTATGCGCCGCTTGTACTCTAACATTTATTAAATCAAGATTCGTTTCAATGGCTGGCCCCAGTGGTGTAAAGCTATCAAAAGCTTTACCAATGGTCCAATGACCATCCGGGTGAAAATGTTGAGCAGAAGTAACATCATTTCCTATCGTATATCCAAAGATATAATCCTGAACACCCTTCTCCTCAATATCTTTAGCCTCTTTTCCAATCACTACTGCTAGTTCTGCTTCAAATTTCACCTGTTCATGTTGGGGAGGTAATTTTATTTTTTCATCAGGACCAATAACAGATGATACAGGTTTAAAGAAAAACACTGGTATTTCTGGCAATTCATCAGGAAGTTCATCCTCGCTCGAGACAAAATTCTTTCCAATTCCAATGACTTGGTTAGGTATTAAAGGTGCTAATAATGTAACTTTAGCAAGCTGAAACAATTCTTCTGTGTAAGTCCATTCTCCAAATATATCGCCCTTAACTTCTCTAATTATTTCTCCTTCAACAATACCTATATGAATACGTTTCTCTCCTTGAACGGTAAACCGTGCTATTTTCATGATTCCACCTACTTTCTTTCACAACCTGTTACTAATCACTTGGTTAGTAACAATATTTAGAAATCCTACTAACTAACAATGAACAATAACAGGACTGAATTTTCAGACTTTAATGATTGGATGGTACTTTTGTTCATCTAGATTTTTTAAGGGTTTATAAGTATTCTATCTTAATAGTCAAAATAAAAATAATACATATTTAGAATGTCTGATATTCCTTTTAGCTATAAGAATATAGGTTATTAAAAATGATATTATTAAATTGACTACATTATCATTTATAGGAAGAGTCATTCCATATACTGAACCTAAGCATAGTGGAGCACCGTGATGCGGATAATTGTTACGTAGTCATAATAAAAGACCATGTTCGTATTACTTAGTTATAGGGGAGGATCATTTAGTGGAGAAACTTATTACAATAGCTGAACGTCATGGCCTACCCTTGCTATTCACCCGGGTACTGACGGAATGGGAATCAATGTAATAAAAACCTTTTTATTTATTCCGAATTTTCTTTCTCTCTAGTGACTTAGTATCATTAATAATATATTATTAATTTAGAAAATACTATGTAGGTGCGAATGTTACTATGCCATTTAGCATAGAAAGGATGAACACATATGGATATTCGACAATTAGAATATTTCTCTGAAGTTGCCAAATACTTAAGCTTCACAAAAGCATCTGCGTCATTACATGTCTCTCAACCATCTATTAGTAAAGCTATTAAAAATTTAGAAGATGAGCTAGGCGTACCTTTATTTTATCGCTCTCCCAAACAGTTAGAACTAACCGATGCAGGAAATGCAGTCCTTACAAATGTAAAGATCGTACTAGAATCATTTAACAACTTAACGACAGAGCTAACTGATATCATCGATTTTAGAAGTGGTGAAATAAAAATTGGCATCCCTCCTATTATTGGAGCCGCTTTTTTTTCAAAATTAATTAGTCAATTCAAAGAGGCATACCCTTCCATTGAAATCATGTTAACAGAAGTTGGTACAAAAAAAATCATACATGAACTAGAAGATGGTTCGATTGATATTGGATTAGTATGTAATATACCTAAAACAAGTAATGATTTTGAAATGGTCAAACTAGTAAAAGATCCATTGATGGTCATTGTCCACAAAAATCATGAATTTGCTAGTAAACAAAAAGTCAATTTCTCTGAATTAGAAAATCAAGCATTTATTTTGTATCGGAAAGATTTCTCTATTTATGATCGTATTATGGAAGAATGCACTAAAAACAATTTCTACCCAAACATTGTTTGCGAAAGCTCACAAAAAGATTTTATGGTTGAAATGGTAGAAGCTAAATTAGGGATCGCCCTTTTACCTAGTAAAATCGGCAATAATATTTATAACAATGAAATTAAGGCTATTCCTTTAAACTGTTCTAATCTTCATTTGGAATTAGGAATGGCATGGAAGAAAAATAAGTATCTGTCTTTCGCTGTAAGAGAATTTATATCAATGTCTAAGAAGGATTTAACATTGTGTCATTCTTAAATCATCTAATGATTAAAAGCCTCCATTTAAGTAAAAATGGAGGCTTTTATTTTTTGTATTTTGCTCGTTATGCTTTTGGTCTCCTCATTAGTTTCATTTTATTCATACGTCATATTTTCTCTTAAGTGATTCTGGAGCCATTTTTACCATTCTTTCAAAGATAAATGTTGCAATGACTATATCATCGATGATCCCAATAAAGGTTAAAAAATCAGGTATAATATCAAATGGAAATATGACATAAACAACTATTAATAACACACCAATGACTTTCTTCCCTTTGGAGACCTCTTTTGATAGAAAATAATCCTTTAGAAAAGGCACGAATTTCCACACTTTAAAAATAAATGTTATTCTTTTTAAAACTTTCCGCAACAGTACCCCAACTTCCCGTCCCAAATAAAGACCTTTATTAATTGAATATAACTACCTTCATTCTCTCATTCCAACTTTGGTAATATATTGCTTGTGTGTTAGATTACCTAACAAACATGTAGAATCATAAAATTAAGTTCTCTATACTTGCCTTACAAGCGATGTTAACTTTATTGACACATTTATGTTATTTATAGAGGAGTGTAATCATATGTCTACATTAGCACTAATGGATAATCTTTGGGTGATTGTTTCTGCAATCTTAGTGTTGTTCATGCAAGGCGGATTCATTCTATTAGAAGTAGGATCTACGCGCATGAGGAATGCTGGTCATATTGCCAGTAAAACAATCTTTACAATAGGAATTGCTTCAATTATGTTTTGGGCAGTCGGTTGGGCGTTTGCATATGGGGAAGGAAATGCGTTCATCGGATTAACCGATTTCTTCTATGGTGATTATTCGACTAACGAAAAAGGATTGGTAGGTTCCGTAGATTTCTTTTTCCAAATGATGTTTGCAGCAATTGCTGTTACGATCGCAACGGGAGGATTTGCCGAACGTGCTAAATTATCTACTTATTTAGTTTTTATAGCATTATTCTCAGCATTGATTTACCCAGTCGTCGCACACTGGATTTGGGGTGGCGGATGGTTATCACATTTAGGGAAGCAAGATTTCGCTGGTTCATCCGTTGTTCATTTAACAGGAGCAATGGCCGCACTAGCAGCAACAATTCTACTAAAACCACGTCTTGGTAAGTTTAATAAAGATGGGTCAGCGAATGATTTGGCTGGTCATAATCAGGTTTTTACAGCTTTAGGAGTATTAATTTTATGGGTTGGATGGTTCGGTTTTAATGCAGGTAGTACATTAGGCGTAGCAGATGCATTCTTTGGATATGTAGCGTTAAATACTCAACTTGCAGCATGTGCAGGTGTCGTTGCAGCGATGTTCATTGCTTGGGCTATGAACGGAAAAACGGATGTGCCTACAATGTTAAATGGTGCATTAGCAGGCCTGGTTGCGATAACAGCTTCGTGTGCATTCGTTGCTCCATGGGCAGCAGTCGTAATTGGTCTCGTTGCTGGAATCCTCGTCTTTTTTAGTATGAAACTTTGTGATAAAGCAAAAATTGATGATCCGATTTTTGCGATATCAGTACACGGAATTGCTGGTATTTGGGGAACACTCTCAACAGGGTTCTTTGCAACTCCAGAACTTGCCGAGTTAAATGGCAAAGGGAGTGCTGGTCTTTTCTATGGCGGTGGATTCACTCAACTTGGAGTCCAAATGATTGGGATAGTTGCTGTAGCCGCTTTTGCATTCGTTGTTTCATATGTTTTACTTTTAATCACAAAAGCCCTTTTAGGTGGGTTACGTGTATCTGAGGAAGAAGAAATTACTGGACTTGACCTTAGTGAGCATGGAAGCTACGGTTACCCTGAAAGCATGCAATATCAAAAAACAAGTGCATAAGAAAGAGGCTGCGCCGTCTTTCCTACGTGCTAAGTCGTTGCCCATCCTTGAGTAAACAATCAAAAGTAGAATTGTCGAACATACCTTCAACCTGCTTGATTGAAACAAAGAAGTGAATCATTTGAGAGCTTTACAGTAATGTTTCCATCATTTGCTGCCCCCATTTCTCTCATATACAGCCTTATACCAATATCGCAAATTTGCTCTTTCAGCTGAATCTCGTATTCATTTTGCACATTAAAAACCACCTTTATATTTTCTCAGATACTCTATATGTAAAAACTGCTGTATATAGATTCATTTGTAACAAGGACAAGTATACAAATTGTATACTTGTCCTTGTATTATATCTCTCTTAAAAATCATAATCTCCGGCATTTTCAGCTGTGAAGTCTGTTGGAGGCCCCATAATAACAGTTTGATCACGAACTTCAATTTGACCAACATTAGGAATATCTTGACCATCAGTTGGCAGGTTTCCTTCAGCTAAGTCTTTAGCTAATGAAACTGTTAAGTAACCTAATTTTTCAGGATCCCAAAGTGTTGCTACCTTTAAAGAACCATTTTCAAGGAATGGTAGAGAGTCTGTTGGTAATGCTGTACCAACTAAAGCAACTGAATCTTCAATTGCTTGTGCTGCACCTAATGGGGCAACAGTTGAGAAAGCCATGATTCCTTTTAAATCTGGATACGCCCTTAGTAAATCAAGTGTTTTTTGGTATGCTTCTTGCTATCTCTCGTCAGTCGGAATTTTTTCAGTTACTAAGTTAAGATTCGGGTAGTTCTCTTCAACTTCTTTCATTGCCCAGTCAATCCATAAATTTAAGTTAGCAGCCGACATACCACCTGCAACCCCAAGATCTTCACTTGCTTGTTTCGCAGCAACTTCAGATGCATTAAAGTAAGGAATACCTACCAGTTTAGGAACTACTGCAACCTTAATAGAATTCCCCGATTCTTACTAGAACCACTAGAGACACGAGCAGCTTTTTTTCTCCCCCTAAATGTTTGTTTTAATTATTTTTCAACCAATTTTAATTGGAGTAAAAACAGTTGTTATGCAGCCGATTTCGTTTGTTCTTTTACACTTTTTCTCTTATCCAGCTGAGAAGATACGTAATTGATCACGAGTGCGACGATAAGGATAACGCCAACCATAGCTTCTACGATGGACCTATGAACACCTAATAGGTTAAGACCACTAGACAATCCCTGGAAAATACCGACAGCATAAACATTACCAATGACTTTTCCGTAACCACCTTGAATAAGAGTACCTCCAAGAATTGCAGCAGCGACACATAATGTTGGCAAGCTACGACATCCAGCTCCCCTATCTTTAGTAAATATTAGTGGATTCTTAAAATATATCTATCGGCTAATTCGATTTTTTATCGATTAATCTATCATGATTCTATAAAAAAAGGACAAAAAAAGTGCCCATGCCCCTGTATTGAAGCTTTTCCTTTCTGGGGACGGGCACCATTTTGGTCTAACCTAATCTTTACTTTTCGAACGTTCTCGCAATAACTCCAATTTGCTTTTGATCCGTTCTTTTGTTTTATCTGTTTCCTCATGATCTGCTTCAATTGACCCTAACTCATCACCACGAAATTCCACTTTTACCACTGTCCCTGCTGTTACTCCACTCGGTAATTTTGAAGAAGGAATTACCTTTTCGATTTCTTTGGCACCTACTAACAACACCGCATGTTTTCCGTCAACAAGTCGATCTACAATCGCTTTTTCCATTCGGTATTCAACCCTTTCTAAGCTAAACTGACTTCCATTATTTACCGCACACAAGCAAGTCCCTGCTCTTTGATTTCGGTCACTCTCGCTTGCCCAATGCCGTGAATTTGACTTAATTCATCCAGGGAAAGAAATGGACGGAATTGAATCAACTCTTTCGCTCTTTCCTCGCCAATATGAGTAATCTCCGTCAACTCTACCTTTGAAGCAGTGTTTATATCCAAACAGTCATCAATACTTCGCACCGTTTCTTGTTCCTCTTTTGGCTCGGTTGTTATCGCACCGATATCGGTAGAAACGGTATATTGTTTTCCATCTGTTGTCACAATGATATGTCCATGTTCATCTGTTCCATATAGGTCAATTCCCATGTTCTCTATTCGCTCAATGATCTCATCATGAGGGTGACCGTAACTATTTCCCTCTCTTGCACTGTAAATGGCGACTTCAGGTTGAACACGATCGAGAAAATCTTGAGTATTGGATGTTGTCGATCCATGATGACCTAATTGAAATATATGCGCCTTTAGATTATGTCCTCGATTTATCATGTCACGTTCAGTCTGATACTCAGCATCACCGGTGAATAAAAACTTTATATCTCCATAACTGATCCGTACCGATATACTTCCTTCATGTAAATCGCCTGTTACACTTTCTGGGTTGTAAACCTCGACCAAAGCAGATCCAATTGTAAAAGATTCTCCTGCTCTTGGCTCATAATACTCAGCATCCGAATCAAGAAGAGCATCAAGCACCCGTTCAAACGTTGCAGACGTATGCTCATCCCCGCTCATCCAAACTTCTTTAATCGGAAAGGCTTCGATGACCTTATCCGCCTGACCAACGTGATCGGCATGAGGATGCGTTAAGATCATTAAATCAAGATCTGTTATACCTTGACTTTGAAGATAAGGCGTTACATCAATTGCATCATGTCTCCCTGCATCGATTAACAGCGTAAAATCTGGTCCCTTTAAAAGAGTCGCATCCCCTTGACCCACATCTATGTAATGGACTTCTAATTTTTCACTAGACTGGGTAGTTGCTTGTTGCGGGGTGCAAGCGGCTAACATCATGAATGAAATCAATAGAAAAACGAATAATACTGGCTGGTCATATCTTACCGACCAATTCATACTGCTCCCTCCCATCACTAACAAGTAACGATTATAACATGAAAGAACAAGACGAATTTATCAGCCATTTGACCCAAAGAAAGGCGCAAGAATGAATTGCACCTTACGTCTCCTTACACTTTAGTTGTTTTTCCACCTTTTCAAAGTCTGAACTACTCCTTAAAAGCCCCCCAAAAAGCACCATTCGTATTTATGATTTTCATAATTTCTTGGTAAGGTATAATAAAAGTAGGAAACCCTGCGGCATATGCGGCAATTTCATATGGTTCAAAATAAATTGCCAACGCATCTTCGGTTACGTAAAAAGTTTGGTCAGGTTGAATGCCTTTATATTGATCAAGAAAATAAAAAGTAAAACCTTGTGTTTCCTCTTCTTCTATCTGTTTTTGAATGATGTCACTTACGATTTTTACATAGTCACTACCTGGTTTAAATAGATCTTTAAGTTCATAATTTGTTCCTGTTTTCAAATCGATGTGGACATATGTTTGAAACGGCATCCCGTGAGCTGCACCGAACGGGTAATTATACCCTGCTAACTTTAGAACAAATAAATTCTTCTTGAAAAATGAGACCAAAAAATCACCGTAATAACTGTAATCTAATTGAACATCATCTGGAACTTGAATGACTTTTGACTGTTGTTTCAGAATGCCATTCACCCTTCTCTGGGCTTCTTCGTTTTGCATCCCTTCAATCTGCGGATAGTAAACAAGATAATCTTTATTCGGACTATATTTTTCTATTTGAATCCGATAGTCGGCATTCAAAGGAAAATTCGTATTCGGTTGGTACACGCTTCTCCCTGATCGATCATAATAGGATAAACTATGATCGACATGTGCTTGGATCAATCGCCCTTCTAAATCTAGTGTTCCGACACCAGGAATAACTGGGTAAGATTCGGCTGGATTGCCGCTTTCGTCAATAAAAAAAGTTGATTGATCAATCGTCACTGAGCTTAACCCTTCTTTATATATACCGACCTGATCATACATAAATTCGGTAAGAATATGACCTGCAGTATCGGCGATTCCATATGTCGAACCGACATATGGTTGATCCGGATTAGTAGCGATTCCAACAGCCACTCGTTGCTCTTTCAATTGACGAATATCATTATATGTCGGCGGAATAAAGAACTTCCCCAATTTATTAATTAAACCATACTGATTGTACATATCATCAGACATGTTCACGACGGCTCGCCCATCTTGAAAAGCCATAGCAATTGCATACTGAGGTGACAGCACAATCTGTCCCTGTTCATCTACGTATCCCCATTTGTCATTAAAAGTTTTCTTAAACGGAATTAATCCTTCACTGTATCCCATCATAATGGCAAATGGATACGTTTGAAGGATTTTTCCGTTTCGTGCAATAAGAGCAAATTCATTCTCTCTTAGTTGCACAAGTGCTTTGCCACCTGTAAAATCAAAAGCATTTTCGTATTGAAGTGGCATCACTTCATTTCCTTGCTCATCCAAATACCCGTAAAGATACTTGCCACCAGAATTAGTCCCTGAAAAAATCGCTCGTTGTTCTTGATACGGTTGGATTAAGCTGTATGCTTTCGTTGTGATTTCCTGTCCTCTTTCATTGATGACCTTAAAACCGGCATCATCCATTACAATCGCACGACCTTCCGTAAAGGGCATAACCTGGCTGTAGATAGGCTGAATGACAAATTGACCTAAGTGATCAATCATCCCTGCTCTCCCCTTTACGGTTACAATTGCAAGTCCATTTTCCTGAAAATCATTCGCTTCATCAAATTGTGGCTTGAGGACAAAACGCCCATTGCGGTTAATGTACCCCCATTTCTTTCCATCTTTCGTTACCTCATATGCAGGAAAGAGCTCGGGGGCTCTTGTTACTTTTATAGTCATGTTCTTTCTCATTATGAAACCCACCCCATATGATATTGGTCTAGATATCATACGGGGTGGGTTGTGAAGTGGTGCTATTTGTTTAATGTGCGCTGTCATTTAATAAAATGATGCATCTTAATAGTCAAACATCACCTCAATAGATATACTAATATACGTAAGATAAAAAGTTGGAGGGATAAATGATGTTAGAAATCGAAATGTGGACAGATTTCGCTTGACCATTTTGCTATATTGGCAAAAAGCGTCTGGAGGACGCACTTCAAAAAATTGGACACCCTGTCAAAGTAGAGTATCGCTCGTTTGAGTTAGATCCTTCAATAGAACGAGATGCAGGCTATAACATTTATGAAAAATTAGCCTCTAAATACGGAATGAGTTTAGAACAGGCAAAAGCCAATTGTAATAACATGGAACAAATGGCACAGGAGGTTGGATTAGACTTCCGCTTTGATACACAGATTTTAACCAATACGTTTGATGCGCACCGTTTGGTCGCATTCGCAAGAACAAAAGGCCAGATGCATGAAATGACTGAGCGTTTATTACGTGCCTACTACACTGAGTCAAAGCATATCGGAAATCATTCAACCTTAACCGAGTTAGCGGGGGATGTTGGATTAAATCAAGAAGCGGTGGCAGACATGCTCGCTAGTAATGACTTTAGTGATGCCGTTCGCCAAGATGAACGTAAAGCAGAACAATATGGCATCCGCAGTATCCCGTTTTTCCTTATTAATAAAAAGTATGCTGTTACTGGCGCCCAATCAAGTGAAACGTTCGTACAATCCTTGCAACAGATTATTGAACAAGATGATCTATTGACGGACGGGAACGAACAAGACGGTGCGGCTTGCGATGATGATGGTTGCGAGATTCAAAAAAAATAAATAGTCAAGACCAGTGTCTTAGTTAGATACTGGCTTTTTACTGCATAAATTTAGCTCTTACTTCGAATCTTTCCATACAAATTCGCCGTATCTCACTCTTTACTCGCCATAACTCAATCCTTTCTAGCCATAACTTTCTATTTACTCGCCATTGCTCACTTTTTGCTATTATTCATCTCCTCTCTCCGCCCATTTTCTTTCAACTATGGACAAATGCCCACCCAATGTTCTGCTTCAAACATAGGTATATGGTGTACTCACTCAAAAAGGAGGAATTCTTAATGAGTCACGTTACTGGAACTAGCTTCACGTTAATTGTTGTGTTATTTATCCTGCTTGTCATTGTAGGATCTGCGTATACTTTTTAATTAATTATGCGAAAAGGCAAGGGGCAAATGCCCCTTGCCTTTAAACTCGACAGTGATGAAACCGTCATATCCTGAGTTCTTTACTATTTTTATTACTTCACGAATATTAATATCCCCATGACCTACAATCGCACCACGTAAGTAATTTTGATTTACCGTTATGAACTACTTTCCCTACCTGGATTCTCATAATAAGGTCGGATATAGAAATCCTTGAAATGTTCGTATACTTAATAAATAGATGAATTAAGAGGTAATAATTATTTGAATTGCATAATCATAGGGCCGTGATAGAGATTTTCTATTTTCATCATCTCATGTAAAATTTTGATTCCCTCTAGTGCAGTAGATTTACCACCTGAGGTTAGAACTCTTTTAACTGGAGTAAACTTTACTAACTTTTTTAGGATTTTTATTGGATCTTCTACGTCATCTATTGCACGATGAAACGTAATAGGTAATGAACCTGCTTCTCGTATCACTTCAAGTAATAACTGCTCATCTAAATCTCCTCTTTCTGTTAATCCTCCAAACACAATACCTGCCCCACCGAGTTCCTTGCTAAAATATGGTGGATTAACTTCTGATAATGAGACGATATATCAAGTGTGTTCATCTTTAGATTGGACAATAACTTCTATCATTTCAATAAACTTCCTCTCTTACAGTCAAATACCCCGTTTTTGCACCTGCGTCATTAAACCGAATAGCCGGAAATGTCTCCTTTAAACGCGTAATGGTATCTACATTGGAATACGATAGTTTTTCTAAAATATGCGTAATAACTATTGGCCATACAACCTCAGATCCACTGGTTACTTTTAGCGCAATACTAACCTTTTCCTTTCTGAGTGCAAATGTATATACCCCTTCAGCACCTCCTTTTGCAATGATATTAGAATCACGTAATAGTTCAGTGCAAATAAATTTGTTTGATGCAATCATTTCAGGAGCTTGATTCATGACCCTGCCCACTTCTTCTATCCCTCCTTTTAATAACGGATCCGAGACATATTCCAGACAAACAAATTTCAAATAGGTTAAAGCTAAATTATAAAGTGGAATCGCTAAAGTTGGGACACCACAACCATCAAGACCAACTATCATATCACCGTCCCTACATTCTGATAACTCTTTAATTATGTGATGAATTTGTTTCTGGAGGGGATGGTTTTCCTTTTCATATCCATTCTCATCCCATCCATTTAGTCTAGATGCTGCAATCATTCCAGCGTGCTTGCCTGAACAGTTATGCAATAACCGTCTCTTTTTTTCCCTCCTCCAAATAAGTTCTTCTTTCGGCTTCGTATTAAGGGGATAGCTGTGATTACAGACCAATCTTTCTTCTGATATTTTGAGTTTACCTATTAGTCTTCTTAACTGTTTCTGGTGTATGTTTTCTCCACGATGAGAGGCACAAAATAATGCGGCTTCGTTCTCGGTTAAATGATATGCTTTAGGAGCACCTGCAAGAAAGGCTGGTATCGCTTGTAAAGGTTTTGCTGCTGAACGAAAATAAACAGGCGATTCTATATCCCCTGATGAATACTTGATCTCTTTCTGTTTATTTAAGATTACATAATTAATAGGATGATAATTTTCCACTATCGATGAGCGCCGTTCTTCTACAACCAATCTACTAATCATTTTTTTATCTCCTCTCAATCATCCTTTACAAAACGTTGAATAACCTTTAAGTCAATGTATATTCATTTAGTAAGAGCTTTATCCGTTTACCTCTTACTGCATCAACAAATGCTTGCCCATAGCCATGACTTCCACGAGGATTCGTAAATACGACAACAACTCCTTTTGCAGCTAGTGTTTGGAATTCATGGAAATATGTATTTGCATACATCACATGTGGTCCGCCATGAATTTCAATGATTGTTGGGTACTTTTTTCCTTCTTCAAATCCGAAAGGTTTCATAACCCAGTCAAGAAACAAAATAAATAATAGCGAACAGTTCTTTTCCCTGTTCGCTATCAACATTTAGAATAGGTCGATTATTCCTCACACATCAGAAGAGTCGTCATAATCATAACGAAATCCGTCATTTTGAGCTGTTTTTCCGCCTTCTTTTGCTTTTTGATTGACTGACGATTGTATTTGTTCGTCAGTGGTAGTTTGCACCGGCTGTTGGTTTTGTTCTTTTTTCTCGACGTCCATCATTGCCACCCCTAGTAAATTTATAAGACATTCTTTTTTATTTTGTCTCTTCCCTTTTGCTTTTATGCTAGAGTTTTTCTTATGTAATCATTAAGTTCGACTATAATGTTAAGGATCACTATGATTAGACCTTGAAAAGAAGGCTATAGTTAGGTATTCTAAGAAAACAATCCTCCACGTAAGGGTGTGGTTCAAATGCGTATTAATAAATATATAAGCGAGTCTGGAAAATCCTCAAGACGAGGTGCAGATAAACTAATTAGTGAAGGTAGAGTCACGATTAATGGAAAACGTGCAGAAATAGGTAGCCAAGTCGAACCTGGCGATGATGTTCGAGTAAATGGAGCTCCTATCCGGGTAGCCAGAAATAATGTTTATATTGCCTTAAATAAACCAGTTGGCATTACGAGCACAACTGAAAAAAAGGTGAAGGGGAATATTATTGATTTAGTCAATCATCCTTTACGAATCTTCAATATCGGACGATTAGATAAAGATTCTGATGGCTTAATACTCCTTACGAACGATGGTGATATTGTAAACGAAATATTGCGTGCCGAAAATAAGCATGAAAAAGAATACATCGTTTCCGTGGACAGGCCAATTACTCAAGAGTTTATCAAAAAAATGTCAGAAGGAGTAGAAATATTAGGAACAAAAACACTCCCTTGTGAAGTAAGGCAGTTGTCAAAATATGATTTTCAAATCATATTAACACAAGGATTAAATCGTCAAATTCGTCGTATGTGTGAGGCGTTAGGCTACGACGTTTTCAGACTGCAGAGAACTCGAATCATGAACATTCACTTAGGAAACCTTCCAGTTGGGCAATGGAGAGATCTATCAAAGAAAGAACGCACTCAATTATTTAATGATCTAAACTATGAGCCAAAGGAATGGTAGAAAAATCGGTTTGAATTTAGTCCTAAACTTTTCAGCAAAAAGGGGTATGCATGTCAAAAATGCATACCCTTTCCTCCTGTAAACTATGATAAGTACGAAGCCGTTAGTCAGAATTTACTTTCCTGCCCCGTTTCCTTCACCTCAAAATGCCCCCTCAACACATCCGCAAGATATTCAAAAGGGGTCGTCTCAACTTGACCATATTCCTTCTTTGTGTACAAATGTGTGGAATTTGGCAATTCCCTTTTTAGCTGTTTCCTCAAGCTTTCTCCTGCTTCATCGGCATCAACAAGGATAAAGACATCATGGTCTTCAATTGGTAGAATTAATGTCTCAAGCTTCTCATCACTTAACGTCCCATATGTACAAATGATTTCTACAGGTTCATTAAGAACTTCCTTGACTCGCTTACGGTCATTTTTCCCTTCAACAATTAAGACTTTGTCTTCCATTTTACTCATCCTTTACATAGGGAATATCTATTGTTAAGACCTTTTTGCCTTGTGTACTTTTAACAATTTCCCTTTGATTGTCGTTTGCTTCATTGCTTGTAAGACAATCGGTCCTTTGCCGTTTAAGATATCTACGTACGAAACATTTTCCTGAATGGTAATAATTCCGATGTCATCTGCAGTCACACCTGAAATTTTGGCAATTGTTCCGACGAAATCGACCGCTCTGATTTTCTTTTTCTTGCCTCCATTGAAATAAAGCTTCATAATGTCTTTGTTTAATTGCGCACTTTTTTCTTTTTTAATCTCAGGTTTAGCTTGAATTTTCTCTTCAAACGCAGCTTTTTTTCTAGCTACCTCAACTTTGGATGGAGCATTTGATTTCGGTAGTTCAAATCCAATATATGCTTCTATTTCAGCAACATGTCTTTTTTCATTCGGAGTCGCAAAAGTAATCGCTTTTCCTGTATGACCCGCACGTCCTGTTCTTCCTGTTCGATGCACATAGCTTTCTTTTTCTAACGGGAGGTCATAATTAATGACATGGGTAATATTTTCGATGTCGATCCCTCTTGCTGCAACATCAGTTGCGACTAAGTACCGGAATCTACCTCTCTTGAAATCATTCATAACATCAAACCGGTCTTCTTGTACCATTCCACCATGTAGTTTGTCACACGGGTAATCGTCACGATCTAATTGATTAAACACATGATTTACTTGCTCTTGTGTTCGGCAAAAAACAATACAGCTATCAGGATTTTCCACAATGGAAATATCTTTTAAAAGGGAAAGTTTATCATTCTCGTTTACTTCTATAAGTACGTGCTCGATCTTATCTGTTGTTAACCCACTCGCTGCAATTTCAATCTCAATTGGGGCTTTCATATATTTTTGACAAAGACTTTCAATATCCTTTGGTAGCGTCGCTGAAAACAACATCGTTACTCTGTTTGTTGGTAGTTCATTTATGATTGCTTCTACTTGGTCGATAAAGCCCATATTAAGCATTTCATCCGCTTCATCGATAATTAAATAACGTAGCTTCCCTAAAGGGAGTGTCCCTTTTTGAATGTGATCTAGTACGCGTCCCGGTGTCCCCACAACGACATGTGTCTTTTGCTTCAGCTCTAACTTCTGCCTATCAAAAGGTTGTTTTCCATAAAGAGCCGTTGCATTAATTCGTTTAAATCTTCCTATGTTTGTAATATCCTCTTTCACCTGTGCAGCTAGTTCTCGTGTAGGTGTAAGAATTAATGCCTGGGGCTTATTTTCTCCCCACTCAACCATCTCACAAATAGGGATCCCAAACGAAGCTGTCTTGCCACTACCTGTTTGTGATTTCACGACAAGATCCTTTTTTTCAAGCGCGATTGGAATAACTTTTGCTTGAACTTCTGTCGGAATTTTATAGTTCAAACTATGTAGCGCTTTTACAATGTCTTCACTTACTTTGTAATCATTAAAACCGTTATTACTCATGAAGTACCCTCATTTATTATGTATTTTGCGTTATTATTTATTTTTCCAACATGTGAATAGCATATGCATTATCATGCTTCATCGTGGTTGTTATCTATCTTTTACTTAAGGTCTTACTCATTCACACATTATACCACCCCTCAAACTAACAACAAGCTAACAAAATAGTAAAGCAGATGACTCAATGTTTACTTCTTCTGTAAAGTCGATTCAAAAAGTAGCCACGTTAAAGGAGGAAATTATTATTCTTTTCAAAACCAGTTCAATATAACCTTACATTGTTCGAATAACAGGTGGCGAATTAGGGAAAGTGAAAGGTTTCTATTTCGTTTGCGAGAAAGGCACCACGCTATCTCGTTGACGATAGTAATCGACTTGGAGTAATGATCGAGGCAAACACAATTGAATTACTTGATGAGAGAATGGAAGTCGAGGTGTTAAATATTATCATTCCTCAAATTGAAGTATCTGGTACCAAAAGAGCCAGTTATATACACATTATTGCTAACTGTATCATCGTGATTCAATCCTTTTTCACTCGAGAAAACCCACCTAAAAAGGTGGGTCTTTCGGTTAATAATGTCGCAAGAGATTATCGATCTAAAAGTCAGACCGCACAATCACCTTTAAGGAAGGCTCGTTTCTCCCATTAAGTATTTATCACACTCTCTTGCAGCTTCTCTTCCTTCATTGATTGCCCAAACGATAAGACTTTGGCCACGACGCATATCGCCAGCTGCAAAGACGCCTTCAATATTTGTTTGATACTTTCCATATTCGGCTTTCACATTTGTACGTTCATCTGTTTCCACTTGCAATGTTTGAATAAGACCTTGCTCTGGGCCATTAAAGCCAATTGCAAGTAGGACCAGCTCGGCTGGCCACACTTTCTCTGTACCAGGAATTTCGTTTCGAGTCCGTCTACCATGTTCATCTGTTGTCGTTTCAACGTCAATTGTGTGAATTTCTTTTACATGACCGTTCTCGTCTCCAACAAACTTTTTTGTCATCACCGCATATGCACGCGGATCTTTGCCAAACACAGCCGCCGCTTCTTTTTGCCCGTACTCCACACGGTGAATGATCGGCCATTGCGGCCAAGGGTTGTTATCCGGCCTAACATCCCCTTTCTTTTCGTAAATATCAAACTGGGTCAGGCTTTTGCATTTATGTCTAACTGAGGTAGCTAAACAATCCGTTCCCGTATCGCCTCCACCGATGACGACGACATTTTTGTCTTTTGCTGATAAATACTTGCCATCTTCAAGGTTGGAGTCCAATAAGCTCTTAGTATTGGCATGAAGGAAGTCCATTGCATAATGAATCCCTTTTAACTCTCTTCCTTCGACCTCTAGATCACGATGTTTTGTTGCCCCGCCACAAAGAATGATTGAGTCAAACTCATTCTGAAGCTTAGAAACTGGATAATCTTTGCCTACTTCTGTATTCGTTACAAAGGTAATTCCTTCTTCTTTTAAAAGATTGACCCGCCGTTCGACGACTGCATATGGAAGTTTCATTTCAGGAATTCCATAGGTTAACAATCCGCCAATTCGATCATTACGTTCAAACACGGTGACGTTATGCCCCGCTTTATTAAGTTGGGCCGCGCACGCTAGACCAGCTGGTCCAGAACCGACAACTGCTACTTTTTTATCGGTTCGACTCTCTGGAGGCTCAGGCTTTACCCAGCCTTCCTTAAATCCTTTTTCAACAATTTCTAACTCAATGGAACGAATGGCAACAGCAGGCTCATTTATTCCGAGAACACAGGCCCCTTCACAAGGAGCCGGACAAGCTAGCCCTGTAAACTCAGGAAAGTTATTCATTTTGTGCTCACGTTTTAACGCTTCTTGCCATTGACCTTGATACACTAAGTCGTTCCACTCAGGAATTAAGTGGTGAACAGGACAACCTGATGTCATCCCATTTAACATTGTGCCTGTATGACAGGTTGGAATCCCGCAATCCATGCAACGAGCACCTTGCTCTTTTAGTTCAGTTTCTTCTAGCCGTAATGTGTAATCGTCCCAATCGTTGATACGTGTTTTAGGGTCACGTTCGGGCCTAGTTTTCCTTTGATAATCGATAAAACCAGTTGGCTTTCCCATCGTTCACCCTCCATCTTTTATTTGATTCACTGCTTTTTTGCCGTCTTCAAAAGCCTTAAGCGCTGCCCTATATTTGCTTAAACCACTTGCTTCGTAGCGTCCAATTCGCTCTTGCATCTCTAAATAATCTTTTGGAATGACTCGTATCAGTAGTTCTTTCATCTTTTCCCAGTCATCTAACACTCGTTTTCCATATGGACTATTTGTGTAATTGACATGTTGTTCAATCATGCGATAAACCGACGCAAGTTCCTCCTCATCGTCAACGTGGTCGAGAATAATTTGTTCTTGATTGCACTTTCCTTTAAAGTCACCTGTTTCATTTAACACATAAGCGACTCCACCTGACATTCCTGCTGCAAAGTTCTTTCCCGTTGCCCCAAGAACAACGACCTTGCCGCCTGTCATGTACTCACATCCATGGTCTCCGACACCTTCCACGACGACATTTGCCCCACTATTTCTAACACAGAAACGTTCTCCTGCAATGCCGTTGATATATGCCTCACCTGCGGTTGCTCCGTAAAAGGAAACATTCCCGACAATGATGTTCTCTTCTGCAATAAAAGTACTTTTGCGCGAAGGATGGACAATAATCTTTCCTCCAGATAATCCTTTCCCTAAAAAGTCGTTTGCATCTCCAATCAGTCTCATCGTTAACCCAGGTGGGATAAATGCAGCAAAACTTTGTCCAGCCGACCCTTTACAAGTCAAACGAATCGTATCCTCCGGCAATCCCGCAGCACCATACCGTTTCGTAATTTCACTCCCAAGCATCGTTCCTGCCACACGGTTAATATTGCGAATCGAAAACGTCGCTTCAACCGGTTCCTGCTTTTCAATCGCGTCAATACACAACGGGATTAATTCCTGCTTGTCTAACGTTTTATCAAGGCCATGCACTTGTTCAACTATTGCATATCGGCTTACATGTTTCGGTACATCTGGTTGATATAATAGAGCGCTTAGGTCAATCCCTTTCGTTTTCCAATGAGTAATTGCCTGATTGGCTTCTAATACATCCGTTCTACCAATCATTTCATTTATCGTTCTAAACCCAAGTTCAGCCATTAATTCTCGAACTTCTCTGGCAATGAATCTCATAAAATTGGCTACGTGCTTCGCTTCGCCAGGAAATTTTTTCCGCAACTCTGGATTCTGCGTCGCCACACCTACTGGACATGTATCCAAATGACAGACGCGCATTAAAATGCAGCCAAGAACAACCAATGGTGCCGTTGAAAATCCAAACTCTTCCGCTCCTAGTAAAGAAGCAATCACAACATCTCGCCCTGTCATCATCTTTCCATCTGTTTCAACGACAATACGATCACGGAGGCGATTTAAAAGCAACGTTTGATGCGTTTCAGCAAGCCCAATTTCCCAAGGTAGTCCCGCATGCTTTAAGCTCGTCCGTGGTGCAGCCCCGGTTCCCCCGTCATATCCACTAATCAACACAAGGTCTGCTCTTCCTTTCGCTACACCAGCGGCAATCGTACCCACTCCTACCTCTGATACAAGCTTGACGCTAATGCGAGCAGCTGGATTGGCATTTTTTAAATTATGAATGAGCTCGGCCAAATCCTCGATTGAATAAATGTCATGATGTGGAGGTGGTGAAATGAGACCAACTCCTGGAGTAGAACCCCTTACTTCTGCAATCCATGGATAGACTTTCTTTCCTGGTAGATGACCGCCTTCTCCCGGCTTTGCACCTTGGGCTACTTTTATTTGGATTTCATCTGCATTGACGAGATAATAGCTACTTACTCCAAACCGTCCGGAAGCAACTTGTTTAATCGCACTGCGACGCAAGTCCCCATTCGGATCACGTGTATATCGCTCAGGGTTTTCTCCACCTTCTCCTGAGTTGCTTTTCCCACCGATTCGATTCATCGCAATCGCTAGGGCTTCATGAGCCTCTTGACTGATAGATCCGTAAGACATGGCTCCCGTTTTAAATCTTTTGCAAATCGCGTCAATTGATTCCACTTCATCAATCGGAATCGATTCTCTTTTCTTAAAGGAAAGCAATCCGCGAATTGATTGTAAATTATGATTCGTATCCGTAAGTAAGGATGAGTATTCTTTGAACAATTTGTAGTTATTTGTTCTGCATGCTTGTTGAAGCAGGTGAATCGTCTTTGGGTTGTATTGATGATCTTCCCCGTCCTGGCGCCACTGAAAATCATCACCCGATTCTAATGACTTCTTCTCACCTCTTGGCACAGCAAATGCTCTCTTATGCCTCATTATCACTTCTTTTGCAATAATATCGAGTCCAATTCCACCGATGCGCGACGCGGTTTTTGTAAAGTATTTGTCAATCACGTCTTGTTGAATTCCAATCGCTTCAAAAATTTGTGCACCACGATAACTTTGAATCGTCGAAATGCCCATTTTCGATAATACTTTTAAGATGCCATCCGTGGCCGCTTTTCTGTAAACATCAATCGCTTTTTCAACGGATGTATCACGTATGTCGCCATTTTCGATCATCCCTTGCAAGGATTCATATGCTAAATACGGATTGATCGCTTCTGCACCGAATCCGAGCAAGGCTGCAAAATGATGAACCTCTCTTGGTTCAGCTGACTCAACTAAGATGCTGACTTTAGACCGGGTTCCACTTCGAATCAGGTGATGATGCAAACCAGAAACAGCTAGCAATGCCGGTAGGGCTGCCTGTTTAGCATCAACTCCTCTATCGGTTAAAACAAGCAAAGTTGCTCCACTCTCGATTGCCGCATCCGCTCGTCTAAAGAGTTCACTCAATATATTTTCTAAAGCTGGATCTTCACGTTCAATAGAAAAGAGCATGGAAAGTCTTTCTGTCTGAAACGTTGATGAATGAAGCTTGGCCAGCTGCTGATTGCTCAAAATCGGTGTATCCATTTGTAGTTGACTACAACTCTTTGGTTCCGGTTTTAGCAAGTTTCTTTCTGGTCCGATCGTTGTGATAACGGATGTAATAATCTCCTCACGAATCGCATCAATCGGTGGATTCGTTACTTGTGCAAACAATTGTTTAAAGTAGTTGTAGAGAAGCTGTGGTTTTTTTGATAAAACCGCGAGTGGGGAATCATACCCCATTGAACCAACCGGATCTTTCCCGTCTGTTACCATTGGCTTTAAAATTTTATTTAACTCTTCATTCGTATATCCAAATGCAAGCTGTTGCTGCGTCCGTTCTTCTGCTTCCAATGAATAATTCTTACTGCTTGCTTCTGGTAAATCATCTAGGCGCAATAAGTGCTTTGCTAACCAATCTTGATACGGGTGCTCTGATGAGATTTGCCCCTTAATTTCTTCATCAGGAATAATTCGGCCCTTTTCTAAATCGACAAGAAGCATTTTTCCAGGATGAAGTCTGTCTTTAACTTCAATATCTTCAGCAAAAATATCTAAAGCACCTACTTCAGAGCCTAATACAATCATCCCATCTTTTGTTACATAGTATCTTGCTGGTCTAAGCCCATTTCGGTCAAGGCACGCACCAATTTGTTTTCCATCAGTAAACACGACAGCTGCAGGTCCGTCCCATGGTTCCATAAGACAGCTATGATATTCGTAGAACGCTCTTTTTTCATGGTCCATTTCTTCATCATGTGCCCAAGGCTCCGGAATCATCATCATCGCTGTATGAGCAAGTGATCGTCCAGATAAGTGTAGAAATTCAAAACAGTTATCAAACATCGAGGAGTCACTGCCCTCCGTGTCAATCACCGGATAGAGCTTTTGATCATCGTTGCTGCTAAACTTGTCAGATTGACACTCGGCCTCTCTCGCCTGCATCCACTTCACATTTCCTTTAATCGTATTAAATTCACCATTGTGAATCGTTAAGCGATTCGGATGAGACCTCTCCCAGCTAGGAAATGTATTCGTGCTAAAACGTGAATGAACAAGTGCTAATGCAGACTTAAAGTAACGATGATTCAAATCAATATAAAACGAATCCAATTGTTCTGGAATTAACATTCCTTTATAGACAATCGTTCTTGTTGACAAGCTGCAAATATAAAAGCCTTCACGATGCTCTTTATCTGTGGATGGAACTTCCTTTTCTAACCTTTTTCTGATTACGTATAATTTTCTTTCAAAATCATCTTGATCCACAATTTCACTTGACGGAGTAATAAACATTTGCCTTATAAACGGCTTTGACTTTTTTGCTAAATCCCCAACAAATGAATCATTCACTGGAACAGTACGCCAACCAAGAAAGGTTTGCCCCTCTTCTTCGATCAAGTTTCTAATTTGTTTTTGAAATTTCTTCCTAACCTCTGGGTCCTGAGGAAGAAAAACCATGCCAATCCCGTATCCGCCTTCTTCTGGAAGGATAATGTTTTCTTTCTCACATTGTTTCTCAAAGAAAGAGTGCGGAATTTGCGTCAAGATTCCAGCGCCATCCCCAGTACTAATATCTGCCGATTGCCCTCCACGATGCTCCAAATTACATAAAATCGTAATCGCATTTTCAACGATTTCATGTGTTTTTGTTCCGTCAATATTTGCTACCATTCCGATCCCACAAGCTTCATGTTCATTCTCAGGATGATATAAACCTTGTGCATCCGGGTATCCTTTCAAACTCATCACAACATCCCCCTTACCGAAGATAATCAAGCTAGGTTATGTATACCTTGCTTAGGCTGGTATTCCAGCTACTCGCAAATCCAAGATTTCATCGGAACTTTTTGCATCATAAAGTAGTGTAAACTTCTTCCACCTATTTAATACAAGTTGTTTTGTAAACATTTTGCATGAGTTTTATCTTTTATCAATGAACCGATTAAGCCTCTCTTTTTTTCATTAGTCGAATTCTATGTTATGGTTAATACTTGCTGTTTTTTTCTGATTATTTAGGTGTTCTTGGACAAAATAGGTTTAATTGCATAAGGCAAGCTTAACAAAACTGGAGATGATATTAGTGACACAGAACTATAAACTAGCTTTTATTGGGGCAGGTTCAATGGCTGAAGCGATTTTTTCTGGACTCATACAACAAAACAAAATGTCCCCAGAAAATATTATTGTTACGAACCGCCAAAACGAGGAAAGACTTCTTGAATTGAAAGAAAAATATGGTGTACAAATCAGTTCGAATCATGAACATGTATTAGCAGAAGCTAATGTTGTTATACTCGCAATGAAACCAGCAGGAGTTCAAAAAGCGATTGAGTCCATTCGATCTTACACGAGCGAAAATCAATTGTTTATTTCCGTACTTGCTGGAATCACTACCGATTATATCTCATACTTATTAGGTCACAACGCCCCCGTAATTCGCGTGATGCCAAATACGTCAGCGGCAGTTGGATCTTCTGCGACAGTCTTTGCTCCTGGAAAATCTGTAAAAGACGAACATTTAACAATAACGGAATCCTTGTTTCAAGCCGTCGGGATGGTTAGACAGGTGAAAGAAGAGGATGTTGATAGCGTTACAGCCATTGCAGGCAGTGGTCCAGCGTACATGTATTACATAGTAGAGGCTATGTTTGACTCATTAGATGAACTTCATTTAGATCGACAGCTTGGAGAAGCGTTAATTTTACAAATGATTCAAGGATCAGTCGATCTAATGAAGAATTCGGGGCACACCCCCAGAGAACTTTATCAAAAAGTAAAAAGCCCCGGGGGAACAACCGAAGCTGGGTTGAAAGTGCTTGAGGACAATCAAATCCAAGAGACAATGAGGAACTGTATAAACCGTGCAGCACAACGCTCTAAAGAAATTACGAAAGAGATGTCGACGGTACCCGCAAACACAATTAAATGACTTTTTTATATTTTGAATTAGAGGTGGAAAGATGACAGAAAAAAAACGAATAGTAGTCAAGATTGGTAGTAGTTCATTAACGAGTCGAAACGGTGAAATTAGTTTACGAAAATTGGTTCGTTTAGTCGATGAAATTGCTCTTATTTTAGATGAGGGTCATGAACTTGTTTTGGTCTCTTCGGGGGCCGTTGCGGCAGGGTACCGAAAGCTTGGCTTTGTCGAGCGCCCTGACAAACTCGCCGAGAAGCAGGCGGCTGCTTCGATCGGGCAATGTCTTTTAATGGAAGCTTACTCTGAAAGGTTCGGCTCTCATGGATATGTTGCTTCACAAATTTTAATTACTCGCAGTGACTTTTTAGATCAAAAGCGTTATATGAACGCCCGGAATACGATACAAGTCCTGCTTGAACGTGGAGCCGTTCCAATTGTAAACGAGAATGACACCATTACGATTAAACAATTAAAATTTGGTGATAATGATACGTTATCAGCGAAAGTCGCGGGTTTGGTTGAAGCAGATCAGCTAATTATTTTATCGGATATTGACGGCCTCTACGACGATAACCCGAGAACAAATCCAGACGCTAAACTCCTAGAGATCGTTCATGAAATTACCCCCGAGATAGAAGCGGCGGCTGGAGATTCAGATAGTGACGTTGGAACAGGTGGAATGGGCTCTAAAATAGAAGCAGTCAAAATATCATTAGCTGCAGGAATTGAAACATTTATCGGTGATGCCATTAAACCGAATATTCTATTTGATGCCGTGAACCACAAGGCAAAAGGAACTTATTTTAAACCGAACGCTGACCAAGAAGATCTTGATGTAAGACAGCATTGGATTGCCTTTAATTCAGGCACAAAAGGGGAAGTTATCATTGATGATGGTGCCCGTGTAGCAATCACCGAAGAACAAAGCCACCTGCTGCCACAAGGGGTTCGAGAAGTGAAGGGAACGTTTGATTGCGGCGATGTTGTTATTATCCGACATTTGAACGGAGACGAAGTCGGACGCGGTGTCATTAACTACTCTGCTGACCAGCTCCGAGAAATTAAAAGACTCAAACTAAGAGATATTCCAGACCATATAAAAGTGACGAAGAGTGAAGCGATTAGTCAAGATGACTTCGTGTGCCACACGAATATAACAGCACCTCATTAACTTACAAAGGAGAGATTTTCTTGATTACAGAAAGCAGTACTGAAGTAAATGTAAAAGAGCAGGCACAAAAAGCACAAAAAGCGGGAAAACCACTAAGTATTTTGTCAACCGCTGATAAAAATGAAGCTTTACTGATCATTGCAGATGAATTAGAAAAAGAGTACGCATTTATCTTAGAGGAAAATCAAAAGGATTTAACAAAAGGGACAGAAAACAATTTCGATAGTGCCTTCATGGACCGACTTCGCTTAACGAAAGAGCGTGTGAATGATTTTGCAGAAGGACTCAGAGAAGTAGCAAAATTGGATGATCCTGTTGGGGACATTCTCTCGGAATGGACTTTAGAAAATGGCTTAAATGTCAAGAAAATACGTGTTCCGCTTGGTGTTATTGGAATGATTTATGAAGCGAGACCAAATGTAACCGTTGATGCAACAGGACTTTCCTTAAAATCTGGTAATGCCATTGTCTTAAAAGGTGGATCTTCTGCCCTGTTTTCAAATAAAGCGATTATTTCCGTTATTCATCGAGCTCTCGAGAAAACGAAAATACCTGTAGATGCTGTACAATTTATTGCTAGTACGGACAGAAATGCGACGGAACAGCTTTTTACATTAAAAGAACATATTGATGTCTTAATTCCTAGAGGTGGAGGTTCATTAATTGAGACCGTTGTAAGAAAAGCAACCATTCCTGTACTCGAGACTGGAGTTGGAAATGTCCATATTTATATTGATAAAGAAGCAGATGTAGAAAAAGCATTAAATATTCTTATCAATGCAAAGACTGATCGTCCAGCTGTCTGTAACGCTTTAGAAACCGTCATTATTCATAGAGATTGGTTTACAAATCATAAAGATTCTTTAATTTCAAAGCTAAATGAATATAAGGTCGTTGTTCATGGGGATGAAGAAGTCATGCAGGCCATTCCAGGTGCTGTCAAGGCTGAAGAAAAAGACTGGGCTGAAGAATACTTAAGTTTAGACCTTGCTTTAAAAGTGGTCAATGACATCCAAGAAGCAATTGACCATATTGAAAAATACGGAACGAAGCATTCAGAGGCGATCATTACCGAAAATCAAACTGCAGCAGACCAATTTATGCAAGGCGTTGACGCTGCTGCTGTTTATCAAAACGCCTCTACACGATTTACCGATGGTAGTGCTTTAGGTTATGGAGCAGAAATTGGGATATCCACTCAAAAACTACATGCTCGTGGACCAATGGGGTTACCCGCACTAACAACTACCAAATTGTGCATTACAGGAAACGGACAAATTCGGTAGGCTGAATTATGCAAGAGACAAAGAGAGGATTGCATATTACTCGCCATATCTCTTTGTTTACTCGCCATAACTTGCTCATCACTATCCGTAATGTTGTGTTTAGTCGCCGTTGCAGCTCGCTTACTAGCCATACAATCACCTTGTACGCTAGAACAGGAAAATAAGACCTCGTTTACAAACGAGGTCTTATTTCTTACTTTGCTAATTGATAAATTTCAAACACATCGTCCTCTTGCAGCTTAATAAAATTACCAAGTGGACCTCGCTCCGTACCCTTCTTAGCCATTTCCTCAAAATGCTCCTCACCAACATTTGCTTCCGCTAGTGTGATTGGCATGCCAATTGAGCTGAAAAATTGTTCTGTTTCCTTAATACCAGCTAAAGCTGTTTTTTCTAAATCATTTAAGTCAATTTCAACATCCCATACTCTGTTCGCAAATTGAACAAAGCGATTAACATCGTGTTTATACACATATTTCATCCATGCTGGAAAGATAATCGCAAGTCCAGCTCCGTGCGCAATATCGTAAATCCCACTTACCTCATGCTCGATATCATGGCTACCCCAATCACCAATCCTACCCGTGTTTAATAAATCGTTATGTGCAAGTGTACCTGCCCACATAATCTCAGCTCTAGCTGCATAATTCGTTGGATCTTCTATGACAGTATGCGCATTATTGATGATCGTTTTTAACGTTGCTTCACATAAGCGATCGGTAAGTTCCACATTCTTTTCATTTGTAAAATATCTTTCTAATATATGTGCCATCATATCGGTAATTCCACAAGCTGTTTGGTAAGATGGCAATGTATATGTAAGAACTGGATTTAAGATAGCAAATTTCGGTCTCATCGTCCCATGTCCGACAGCTCTCTTATAATCGCCCTCTTCATTTGTAATGACGCTACCTGCACTACTTTCACTACCTGCTGCAGGAATCGTTAACACAACGCCAATCGGTAAACAGTCTGTTACAGGACTTTTTCCTGTGAAGAAATCCCAAACATCCCCGTCATAATTCGCACCAGCAGCAATCGCCTTGGCCGAATCAATCACACTTCCGCCTCCTATCGCTAGAATAAAGTCAATGTTATGTTCCTTACAAAGTGTAACGCCTTCTCTTACAAGACTCACTCGTGGATTTGGCTGCACTCCTCCTAGTTCGATGATTTCAATTCCTTGCTCAAGAACAGCCTGAACAACTCTATCGTACAATCCACTTTCTTTAATGCTTCCTCCACCATAATGCAAAAGAAGCTTTTTCCCATATTGAGCAGCTTCTTGTCCAACCAGCTGCTCTTGATCTTTCCCAAAAATAATCTTCGTCCCATTTTGAAACGTAAAGTTCTGCATACTATCGCCTCCAATATTTATTTTACTTATTTCAAAGAATCATAGCAACCGCTTACACATTTAGTAGTATTTATTATTTTGTACAACGCTTTACTTATATCGACAAACTTCGAGGTGTACCAGGCACCAAGAATACACGGGCAGGAGCCGCCTCTGTATTAAGTAACTTTATTGGCGCACAAACCATCATATACTCTCCTTCTTCGACATCGTTTAATTGCAGCCCTTCTACAATAATAATGTCATTAGCAAATAGAAGCTTGTGAGTTGGGTGCCCAGATTGGCTTCTTTCAATTCCAAGCGTATCGATTCCAACTCCATTAATTCCTTTTTCAACTAGCAGCTGTGCCCCGTCCTCTGCTAGAAACACAAAGTCAACGGCAGATGTTTCTCCTAATGAGTTCTTCGTTTTTAATAAGATGAAATCATTTTTCTCGATAGGAAGCTTCTCTAGATCAGCTGCAGTAATGCAATCATGTACATTGGTTAAGTCCATAACCTTACAAGTACGCACGAGCTGTTCAAGCCCGATTGTTTCGATCGTTTCACCATTTTGCATCATGTGAAGTGGAGCATCTACATGTGTGCCAGTATGAATATTAACCTGTAGTGTCGTATCTGTTATGTATCCTTTTGTTTGTGTGTTTACTTTCGGTTGGTTCGCTTGATTGTCCATATACGTTGGCATTCCCTCATAGATTGGTACACTTATATCAATGATTTTCATCTTTTACACCTACTTAATCTTTTTGATAGTTTTTAACAATGTATCCAATTAAAGCGAGCCTACAATTAAGAAAAAACCTCCCTGACCCTTCCTCATTCGCTACATATGAAGCACGAGTCAGGGCTTGTACATTTGACAAACTTCGAGGCGTGCCAAGTACTCTACGGTAATTTATTTCCTGCTGCGCGATACAGTTCATACCATTCTTCTCTCGTTAATTGAATTTCAGAAGCTTGAGCAATGTCTTTTAAGCGCTCTGGGTTCATTGTTCCAACGACTGGTTGAATCTTAGCAGGGTGCCGTAAAATCCAGGCAATCGCAATTGCTGAATCCGTAACACCTTTTTTCTCAGCAAGTTCCTGTAATTTTGCATTTACTTCTGGGAATTGGTCATTGCCAACAAATACTCCATTGATCATGCCGTATTGGAACGGTGACCATGCTTGAATCGTTATATCATGCAAACGGCAATATTCAAGAATGCCACTATCACGAACGACAGATGCATCATTTTGCATGTTTACGTTTACACCTGCATCAATCATAGGTGTATGCATGATGCTTAATTGCAGTTGGTTTACAATCAAATCTTCTTTTAAATACTTTTTCAATAATTTAATTTGCATTGGATGTTGATTACTAACACCAAAATGACGAACCTTCCCGCTTTCCTTTAACTTCGTGAAAGCTTCGGCTACTTCTTCTGGTTCCATCAATGCATCGGGTCTATGTAGAAGCAAAATATCAATATAATCTGTCTTCAATCGTTCTAGGCTGCCATCAACTGATGTCAGAATGTGCTCTTTGGAAAAATCAAAAAAACCTTTGCGAATTCCACATTTTGTCTGAATGATCATTTTTTCGCGAATAGATGAATTTAAATCAATCGCATCAGCAAAAACTTCTTCTGACTTTCCACCACCATAAATATCAGCGTGATCGAATAGATCAACGCCAGCCTCCATCGCATTTTCAATTACATATGCTGCTTCTTTTTTCGAAAGCTTGTCCATACGCATGCAACCTAACGAAATTTCTCCTACATGCAAATCACTGTTTCCTAATCTGATTTTTTTCAAGTAAGAACACTCCTTTTCGTATCATCATTCTAATTTTATCACGTATAAAGCATAGCGGTCATAAATCAAGATCACTTTTCTTTCGACAATCTTCTTACCAAAAAGTCGAAGTAAGACAGCTTCGATCATATTTGATATAATTACAACTAACTTTATCTTTGATTTCGAACTTACTAAGCTTGAGAAACAATCTGCTACAGAACCTTTGCCATATATACGGAGGTGTGTCATCGTTTTATGAAACCACGGATTACAGTTATTACATTAGGTGTAGATGACTTGGAAAGATCGGTATCGTTCTACCGTGACGGTTTAGGTCTCCCAACTCAAGGAATAGTAGGGAAAGAATTTGAGCATGGTGCCGTTGCCTTTTTCGAATTTCAAGCAGGCTTGAAGCTTGCTCTTTGGAATCGCAAAGATCTTGCCCATGAGGCAAACGTTCACCAAACCCCACCAAGTCCTACTGAATGTACGATTGGCCATAATGTCAGTAGTAAAGAAGAAGTTGACCAGGTAATGGAACAGGCAAAAAGTGCTGGTGCTACTATTACAGACCCCGCTCACGACACGTTTTGGGGAGGATACTCTGGCCACTTCCAAGACCCCGATGGTCATTTGTGGGAAGTCGTTTGGAACCCACATTGGGATCTTTTTGAGTAAGCTGAACAGTCAATTCCTGATATAAAAACAGGAGCATTTACATAGTAGCAAGCTATACTTATTGTAAATGTTTTAGATTCATCTACAGAATAATCATTGTCCTAGAAACAACAACTTAAGCGATCCGAACAGCATACTCAATCTTTGAAATCTAGCAACACAATGGATAGAAGACACTAAAATGTCAATACTATATTCCAGAAGAAAGGGGATATAGTATGAACTTAGATCTAACATCCATTTATGAGCGCATGCCAGATTTCAAGAGTCATGAAGAAGCGAGAGCATGGTTTAAAGAGGAATTTGGCGATGATTTTTTGTTAAGAAGCAGTGATGAGATTAATGGCAAGAAGGTGTATTATTATCATGTTGTGAAAAATCCAGAAGTGTATCAACAATATATGGAAAGCTTTGCAAGCCCGGTTAAGCATGAAATAACCGATATGGGTACCTTTGAAAGCTACTCGACGTTAGAAATTAGTGAAGATGGCGGCATTAGTTTGACTATTTAGGATATCACTGAAAAAGCGAACTGCCCTAGAGGCAGTTCGCTTTTTCACCTTATTTTACCGTTGCTCCAAACGTGCAATTCTCTCATTTAGATCAGGGTGAGATGAAAAGAGCTTCGTCATCCCGCCTTTTCCGTTAATCTTCATTGTTTGAATCGCAGAATCGTCTGTACGATCATCGACTTTTGCTCGATCGACATAGCGCTGCAACGATCTTAGGGCATGCGCCATCTTATCATTCCCTGCTAGATCAGCACCACCGCGGTCAGCATGGAATTCACGATGTCTGGAGTACGCACTAACAACGAGACTTCCAAGGATAGAGAATAAAATTTGGAAGATAATAATTGCCGCAAAACGAACAATCATTTGCATTTCAGAACGCACTAAACGCGACACAAGAATGGCTGCAATTCTTGAGAAAAAGACAACAAATGTATTCACAACCCCTTGCAACAAGGTCATTGTGACCATGTCACCATTTGCAACGTGAGCAACCTCATGGGCAATAACGCCTTCAACAGCATCGTCATCCATCGTAGTCAATAACCCAGATGAAACAGCCACTAGTGAACGTTTTTTCGAAGGGCCTGTTGCAAAGGCATTGACCTCAGCAGATTGATAGATTCCAACCTCTGGCATATGAGTAAGGCCAGCTGCACGCGAAAACCGATGAACCTTCTCCACAACAGCACGTTCATGTGCTGATAATGTACCATTTGGATCTAACACTTTGACCTTCATCATTTTCTTTGCTACAAAGCGTGACATCGCAAGTGAGATAAACGCCCCTGTAAAACCAACAAGTAAGCTAAATAGCATTAACGACGCGTAATCAATTCCGAGTCCTGGACCTCCTGTTTCAAACGAACCACTAATGCCTGTGTAAGTTGTAATAAGTGACCATACAATGACAATCGTTGTCATAACGAGAATGTTGGTCAATATAAAAAGCAATAATCGTTTCCCCATTCCTACGCCTCCATTTTTAATCTATATATGTCTATTCTAACATGTTTCAACGGACATGAGCGACAAGTATACTAGAATTAGTAACTGAATTGTTTCGTTAAAATCCTGCCTATTGATCCAGTCTCTTCCTTGCCACTGCCATGTTACAGCTTTCAACCTACTCCACAATGAAATCAAATGAGGCTTTTGGAACTCCATTACTAATAATAGTTAGTGAATGAACTCCTTTATAATGTTTTCTTGTAGACAAGTCTCTAAATGAAACTTTCATTATATATATCCTTCAAACTGTCGATAACAAGCACACCTCTTTTCTTCTAACCTTTAAATCTTTGTATGAAATATATCGTATACATATGCTGAACGCAAGAATTGTGCCTTGTCCTATGAGAGGTAACAAGCAGTTTGATAACTATTATGGTATAATGAGCAAACAAAATAGTTCAGACCATACTGGAGGCAACATGTTAACATTTGAAGAAAAATTATCGATAATTGAATCGTTTCCTGAGCTGGAACGAAAGGATGTTTCATTGGGAAGAGTAAATTTCCACTACACGAACAGTTCGTATGATCAAAAAAATGTCGTTTATCATTTACATCCTAATGGAAATGGCTTTGTTTATGCAGGAAAAATGACAGGCTACCAAACGAATGATAAAGGGATGGTAAACATCCGTGACTTTACTGAAAAGGCACTCCGATCAACAATTCGAAAATCTATTCTTTCTTTAACACCAAAGGAAACAGAAGCGGAAAATGAACCAGAAGAAGAAGTGTGGATCAATGACAATACCGTAACCCTTACCTTGTTAAAAGAAGAGGATATGTGGAACGTCTACGCTGATGATATTTTAGATGGTACGTTTACTACGTATAAAGAAGCCACACATTACTTGGACGAAGAAGGTTTTTCGCGCATTTAAGGATTATTACAATCAACCAGACGCATTTCCTCCTAAGAAGGAAGTGCGTCTGGTTTTGTAACCCTAAAATTAGATATATGATTCAACGAACCAGTTCCAATACTCATCTTCATCTAGAAACGGTTGGCTCTAGTACCGTTACTGTATTATTGGCAGTATTTAAATTAACAGTCGCACCGATTGGAATCGCAGCTTTATACGTACCATGCCCTGTAGCAAGATTGATCATTAAAGGCTTCCCTAAAGGAACCAACCACTCATTAATTAAATCGATATACGTTGTCCCCCAAGACACAAGACAATTCGTACATTCTCCCATAATAATGCCAACACAGTCTTCAAATTTACCCGCCATCAATAATTGAGTTAAATAGCGGAAAATCATTGTCGTAGGTGAATTGATTTCTTCTAGAAAAAGGATTTTTCCTGCGGTATCAATTTCATATGGAGTTCCAAGTGTATTTACTAATGATGTCATATTTCCACCTACAATGGGTCCCGTTGCATTTCCTGGGACTAAACTCATCAATGGCATATTCGGTGGATTGGAAATGATCCTTGGCGAAATCGTAGTAGACGTCGCTTCAAAAAATTGGTTAAAATTATAAGCGGGTGTATCGATTCTAAAATCAATCAGCATGAGACTGTGAAATGTCACCAAATCACTAAATTGATATAAGCTATTTAACAGTACGGTTATATCACTATATCCAGAGATGATTTTTGGGTTCGCTCTTATTTCCTCAAAATCCAAATAAGGAAGAATCGTCTGTACCCCTGTCCCTCCTCGTGTAGGTAGGATCATTTTCACTCTCGGATCTCTAAACATATTCATTACATCTTCTGCTCTCTGCTGTGCTGGTGCAGCTGCAATCCCATCAAAAGAATATACGTAATTCCCATATACAATGGAAAAACCCATATCCATCAACGTTTGAGCTCTTGTATTTATAATACTTGCATCAAGAGGGCTACCAGGGGTAACCAATCCAATCGTATCTCCACTTTGTAACAACGGTGGTTTTATAGCCATCGTTTCCTCTCCCTGCATATTGTGTCATAAGCCAAGTATAGATCCTTTTCCTCTAGTGATACGAGCATGCGTTTTTAAAATAAATTAACATGCACTTATTAATAAGTATGAATAAACTTCCATTTTATGTTCGCTATGAAGTGGGCACTATCTCCTTTTCTCTCTTTTGAATATATTGCTCCTCTGCACAAATTTGTACAGAGGAGCACCGATAAAAACCCAAATTTAAGTAAACACTATACCCTATAAACCCTCTTCCATAGCGCAATCTTATTTAATTAACCATGAAAGGATGATGTAAGGGATGACACAAAGACGCGCCATCACAATTGCAAGAGGCGACGGCATTGGTCCTGAAATTATGGACGCAACTTTAAAAATTTTAGAACATGGAGGGGCGATGATTGAACCTGAATTCATTGAAATTGGGGAAAAGGTATATTTAGGAGGACATTCGTCCGGCATACCTGATGAAGCATGGGAATCTCTTAGACGGACAAAGGTTTTCTTTAAAGGCCCCATTACTACTCCTCAAGGGGGAGGGTACAAAAGCTTAAATGTAACGATTCGTAAAACATTAGGCTTATTCGCAAACGTAAGACCAAATGTAGCCTATGCTCCATTTGTGAAAACAAAGCACCCAGACATGGATTTAGTGATCATTCGTGAAAACGAAGAAGATTTATATGCAGGAATTGAACACCAGCAAACACCTGAAGTTGTACAATGTTTAAAATTAATTACACGACCTGGTTCAGAGAAAATTATCCGTTACGCCTTTGAGTATGCTAGAAAGAATAACCGGAAAAAAGTAACGTGCTTTACGAAAGATAACATTATGAAATTGACGGATGGTCTTTTTCACAAAGTTTTTAAAGAGGTCGCTATAGATTATCCTGAAATTGAAACCGAACATTGGATTATTGATATTGGGATGGCAAAGATCGCCGATACGCCACAAGACTTTGATGTAATTGTTATGCCTAATCTTTATGGAGATATCGCCTCAGATGTTGCTGCCCAAATTACAGGTAGTGTCGGTCTTGCTGGCTCTGCTAACATTGGTGATCAATTTGCGATGTTTGAAGCAATTCATGGAAGTGCACCAGACATTGCAGGTAAAGGGATTGCTAACCCTTCAGGTCTCATTCTTGGAGCGGTTATGATGTTGGTTCACATCGGACAACCCGAGGTCGCAACCCGTATACATAACGCGTGGTTGAAAACGTTAGAAGATGAGATTTTCACAGGAGATATTGCAAAAGGAGGACCGTCTGTCGGAACAACTGAATTTGCTGAAGCCGTACTTGCAAGACTTGGACAATTACCGACTTCCTTTACACCAGTCACCTACAAACAAGTCGATCCTTCAAAGGATACGCCATTCCAACTTTCTCCATTAGTGAAAGATCGTCCGAAAGCGGATGTTGTACGTGAATTAGATGGCGTTGATGTCTTCCTTTATAACAATGAACAAACATCAGATGAAATCGGTGAAACCTTAGAATCACTTGCTGGGCCAGAATTCACCTTAGCTGTCATTACAAATCGAGGTGTAAAAGTCTATCCAAGTGGATTTCCAGAAACGTTCACAACAGATCATTGGCGCTGTCGGTTCCAACTAAATAACACTTCATCAAACGAAGCAATTCTAAACCTATTAGGTCGTATTCAGCGAGCAGGATTAGATTTTATTAAAACGGAAAACCTTTATACTTTTAACGGCGAGCTCGGATATTCGTTAGGTCAAGGTCAATAAAAAGACCTCTCCTCCATACTATAATAAAATGGAGAAGAGGTCTTTCTTCTATTCTTTCACAAACTCCTTCGTACTTCTCACCGTATCAATCGGGCGCACGACTTTTTCAATTTGTTCTCGTTTCGGTTCTAAAAATGGCGGCAACGATAATTTTTCTCCAAGTGTTTCATATGGTTCATCTCCCATGAACCCTGGACCATCTGTCGCAAATTCAAAGAGAATTTGTGGTGCAACCCTCGCATAAAGCGATTCAAAGAAGTGACGATCAACGTACCCAGACGTCTGCAGCCCGAAAGTTGGCAAACGGTCAATCCATTCGTTTAGCACTTTTCGATCATCGACACGGAATGCAACATGATGAACGGTTCCAAACCCTTGTCCTGCCTGAGGGAGAAGGACATTATGTTCGACGATAACTTGTGCCCCGTTTCCCCCTTCTCCGACTTCAAACAAATGCATAGATTCTTCCTTGGCGATCTCCTTAAATAATAGAACTTTCTCCAACACTTCTTTAAAATAATCAAATTGCGCAACGCGAATAAAAATTGGCCCTAAACCTGTAATTGCGTATTCCAATGGAATTGGTCCTTTTTTCCATGGGTTTCCAGAAGCAACTCCTTGATTAAATTCATCGGAAATCAGTTGATATTGTTGATCATCAAAGTCAACGAACGAAAGCGTTTTTTTACCAAATTGTTCTTTGATTCCAGTATGCTTGACCTTAAGGCGATCAAAGCGTTCGACCCAGTAATCAAGGGCTCGATCTGTCGGTATGCGGAAAGATGTTTTGAAAATTTCATTCGTTCCGTGGCTTCCCTTTTGAATACCTGGAAAATCAAAGAACGTCATATCTGTGCCTGCACTGCCTGAATCATCAGCAAAGAATAGATGATACGTTTGAATGTCGTCTTGATTTACCGTCTTTTTGACCAAACGCATGCCTAATACATAGGTGAAAAATTCATAGTTCTTTTCTGCACTACTCGTAATCGCGGTTACATGGTGTATTCCTTTTAATTCGTTCATAATTCTTCCTCCAATTTTCCGTTATATATATCTCTACTAATATATCTCATGAATTTTATCTCTAATTAATTTATCTTTGATTCGAGATAAATATATCACACATTAAATTCCACTGTCAATAAGTAAGTAAGTTATAAATGGAAGAACTCCTCTATAAGACAGTCGTTTTTTTATCCTTCTTCATTGCCCTCCCACTCTACTAGATATGTTAGTTTGGTTATTAAATCTACATAATATAATGAGCATATCATTTCACTTTCAAAGCAGATGTAGTCTACACTTATTTCATATTTTATTCATTCCTTGAGATAATAACTATGTAATAATAACTTTTAGATCTTCGAAATATTATGGGAGGAAGTATACATATGACCAATAACGTAAGTAAGAATAAAGAAATCCTTGATGCATTTACATTCAGACATGCTACAAAGGAATTTGATCCAACAAAAAAAATATCAAAAGAGGACTTTGACCTTATTTTAGAAGCTGGTAGATTATCTCCGAGCTCAGTCGGATATGAACCTTGGAAATTTGTCGTCGTTCAAAATCTTGAACTAAGAGAGAAATTGCAAGAGGTTTCATGGGGTGCACAAGGACAGCTCCCTACTGCTAGCCACTTCGTTGTGATTCTTGCTAGAACGATCAAAGATACGAAATATGATTCAGAGTATGTTAAGGATCAAATGCTAAATGTGAAAAAGTTTCCAGCTGACCTGTTTGATAAGATTAAAGCACGATACAAGTCTTTCCAAGAAGATGATCTTCATCTTTTAGAAAATGAACGCACGATGCTCGATTGGGCAGGAAAACAAACGTATATTGCCCTAGCAAATATGATGACCGCTGCCGCTCTTATCGGCATTGACTCTTGTCCAGTTGAAGGATTTAATTTTGATAAAGTTCAAGAAATATTAGAGGAAGAAAATTTACTTGAAGATGGTCATTTAGCCATTTCGGTTATGGTTGCCTTTGGGTATCGAGCAAAAGAGCCACGTCCTAAAACAAGAAAAGAAGTGAAAGACGTAGTTCAGTGGATTGAATAACACTTTTTAAAAAAGGCGAGGAACAATTAGTTCCTCGCCTTATGTACGTCTTGTTTATGCGGTTACATCTATTCTTTCATGTCCCAACATGAGGAACAATAAACTTCCATCATGTTAATTCACTTTAAAATTCGGATTCAATTCTTCGAATGTATGGTTATAATGCCTTTTGTTATTAAATCCAACAAAATTTAACCCTATGCAAGGTTTAATATTCCCATCGACAATATTACAGTCAACAAAACTTAAATGTGTTAGTTTTGTTAACGCTTTGACAAATTGTAAATTTTGTATATCTCCACAACTTTCGAAAATAAGTGTTTCTAACTCTTTTAAACAAACAACGTAACCATGATTTTTAAGGTTTCTACAATGTCCGAATTCAACACTTTTTATGGTCATTGAATTATTTTCTATCTCATCAATGTGCTTTAGGTTTCGTAAATAGTGCACTTCCAACTTTGTTAACTTTTGGAATGACCTACATCCCTTTAAAGAATTAATATTTCCTTGTATTATACTTAGATCTTTTACTTGTTTAAGACTTTTTAGCTCCTCTAAATTTTTAGATTTCGGCTTGTACTTCCATATCATCAAAGTATGGAGATTGGTACAAGTCTCTAATTTTTTAACATATCTGTTGTGTTCAATACTTAGCTCTTTTAGTGTATTTGAAAATACGGATAAGTCTAATTCCATCTTAGGCTCTTCGATAGAAAGAACTTGTAAATTTTTCAAAGAATACAGTTTAGAGTGGTCTGTGATGAAAATACTATTAATATGAACCTCCTCAACATGCGGGCATTGTTCCAAAAAGGTAAGGTCATTCTTATGGTAATAAAGACTATTAACGGCAACAACTTTTATTTGATTTTCATTTATATAGTCTACATAGGATTGAATTTTTGCTTCATCCACTACAATTGTTTTCTTTTCTCTCTCATAAAATCTAAACCCATTTTGATAGAAAAAGCTCAAATACCATTCCACCTTTTTATCCATTCTCATCCATATGCCACAAATGAAAGAGTCCTTCAAAATAACACTCTATCATTGGTATACTGCCGCAAACAAAAATGAATTTGTTATCAAACGTGCATAAATCATCATTCATCTCAATTCGATCTTGCTTCCGACGGAACATCGTAATAATATTCTGGAGCCGGACTTCTATAACTCATCGGTAGTTCATCGTGATACTTCCCGCAACTTTCGCATAAAGAACCAATATTTAATTTCATCTGTATTCCCCTAGTTATATGTCCTATTTCTTCTTTTTCAGTTTACGATACGAACATATATTAAACTGCAAGTCCTGCCTTAGCAGTAAGTTTCATTCACGACACTTCATGTTTCCTAGCATGTTTCACATTCAATTGACGATCTTTTCTCATCACAAGATAGGTAAATAAAGCAGCCGATGCCCCGATAAATGCGAGTAAACCACCCGATAAATAAACGGTTTGTGGACTAAAAAAGTCATATAGCCACCCTCCAGTGGAGCTTCCAATAATTCCGGCTATCCCTCCAAATATAGCAGCAAACATCGTTTGTCCAGTTGCCCGTAACTCATCTGGTACGATGCGAGTTAAATAGGTTATCGCAGAAACAAATAAAACAGGGAAAGATAAGCTATGAAGAATTTGCAAATATACAAGTGTATTAGGCTCAGTCGCAATACTATACAAAATCCACCGCAGAGAATACATGAACCCAGCTATAACGAACAACCCGAATTCATTATAGCGCCGAACGAGGAATCCCATACATGCCAACACTGGAACTGTGCTCAGCGTTGCAACAGTCCATGCCTTTCCTACTTGCGATTCCTTTGCTCCCATATCCATTAAATAGATAGCCAATAAGTTGTCATTCATACGATGGGGAATCGCTAAAAATAGCACAAGAATGAGAAACCAGATGATTCTCGAATTTGTAAAAAGCTTTACTACCCCTTCTTTTGTTACTGGTTCTGATTTTCTAACGACATCCTTTACTAAAAAGGTTGTGCAAATAAGGAGAAATACAAGAAAGATATACATAAATCCTAAATATCGAATTCCATAAATTTCAATAAGTAGGCCTACACTAATAGTAGAAGCAGCAACCCCCACTTCTCCCCAAGAACGGATAAACCCAAAATTACGTCCATTCTCCTGTGCAAATCTAAAAGTCAAGCTATCTGTCAACGGCAAACATGCAGAGATAAAGAACATAAAAAGAAACATTAAGACGACTATTAAAAGGAATTGATCAGCTAAAAACAAAGGGATACTGACGCATAAACCCGAAATCAACACAATCAACAGAATCCACTTCACTGTTTTTTTCCGATCACTTATTATGCCCCAAAAAGGCTGTGCAAAGATGGACACAAACGCCCCAGCAGCCATAACGAGCCCCACTTCAACAGTCATTAACCCTTTAGAGCGAAGGTATAGCGGCAGAAAGAATATAATAATGGAATAACCAGCATAAAATAAAAAATTAAAAGCCGATAAAATGAACACCGTAATCCTCTCCCTAGATAGATCGCAAATAAAATGCAACAATATACAAAATACTGAATATCTCTCACTCTTCTTTACTCTACCACAAGACAATGAACATTGAACCTTTTAGTCGGTAAGTCAGGAAAAAATACATATATTCCACTATTTTTAAAGGACTTTTTATTATAAATGAAGAATATAAATCTCAATACCATTAGGAAATGAATAATACGTGAGGTGTGGTATATGTCTAAGCAATGTGAAAAAGTCAGCAGCATCAGAATGATTCCATATAATCATAAACTAGCCCCACTACACATTCGCAACAACTTGTATTCCCTTATTCCTGATGGAACAGAGCAAATCTACGTTGTTGGAATTGGGTCCAATCTAATTAGTGGCGACAGCCTTGGCCCATTTGTTGGCACTTTTCTTCGAGACTTATTTCCAAACCATTTAACGGTCGTTGGAAATCTTGAGCATCCATTAGATGCGACAACACTCGTTCCAACGTTTTCGCAAATTAAGTTACCAACGAATAGCTTTGTCGTTGCAATTGATAGTGTCATAAGTACAGAAGGATTCGTGAATTCAATTGTCATTCGCGACGGTTCATTGTTGCCTGGTGAAGGTTTAGGTCAGAAACTTCCTCCGATTGGAGATTGTAGCGTGATGGGAGTCATGTTGAGAGAGGAGCCTATGAACATAAGCTCTCTTCTTTACACCAATTTGCATTTCATCTACACAATGGCAATGAATATCGCACGAGGAATCGCTCTTTTAGTTAGGCAATATTTTCGATATCCTTCCGATCATCCAATACTACGCTCTAATTAAAATACGATTTAAGAGAATTTTGTCAATTGAAGTACATCCTTGTTCCATGTTGAATCATATTATCTTATTTTGATTAATGAAAGCGCTTTAATTATTTAAAAAATACGTTTATAATAAAGCTAAGGGGATATATAAATAAACATGAGGTGATTAACTATGAAAAAATCAACTGGTAATATGATTATTAGCAAACCAGCACTTCGTTATGTTATCCGCGCGTTACCTAATAAGAATTTTAAAATTTTCTGGAACCATTTAGACCATTACAGCATTTTAAATATTGTAGATAAAGAATCAAAGCAATCGAGCGAGGCAACGTTTACCAATGGAGAAAACCTAGTTTTTCAGTCTTTAGAATCGACTAACCCTAAAGTAATATCTGTATTTGAAAAAGTATTAGGACTTAGACTCGATAATAACCAAAATAAAACGTATAAAACATTATACTTAGAAATTGATTACCACTTACTCGAGCTTCATGAATACATAGAGGCAAACGACCAAGTGAATATCAAAGAAACAAAAGCGAAACTAGCCTTTTTAACTGATAAAATTAAGAATTTGCAATCAAAGAAAAAACCTTGTGATGATAGTGTCTCTATTAATTAATGATCGCTTATAAATACACCTGCCCACCAATTAGTTAATTTATGGGCAGGTGTAAATTATTCTCTTGAAGCATAACTCATCACTTATCCATATTTTAAATACTCCCTAAAATCTCTGTTTCGATTTATCTATTCCACTGTAAAGACACTGATTAGGATATGTTCTTTTAAAGTAACGTAAAAAACCAACTCTATCATCCTAGAGTTGGTTCTAAAGATTACAAAGCTTCCTCAGCACGATCTGTAGCAAGTAGTGGAGCAACAGATAAATTTGAAATTTCATTGCGCCACTCTTGTGTCATCTGTAAATCAAGAGAAGCTAATGCAACCTCTAACTGTTCAAGATTTCTAGCGCCTATAATTGGAGCCGTTACACCTTTGTGTGCCATGACCCATGCAATCGCTAAAGAAGCTGGATGAACCTCTCTTTCTTTTGCGTATGCAGAAAAACGCTCAGCAATATCATAATTAACCTCGTTCGAATAACGCTTTGTGTACATCTCTTGATCAACAAAAAGATCTCTTCATTTAATATAGCAAGTAGTTCTTATTTTACAGCCTAACCTCAACACCCTGTAACTCCTTCACCGCATAATATGAACCTTCACCTGTGAGTGCTGCCACAATATTTTTTGCCGCAAGCATCGCCATCGCGTGCCTCGTTTCGCTTGTAGCTGAACCGATATGCGGAAGTGTCACTACATTTTTCATTTTTAATAACGGATTGTTCTCATTAATTGGTTCTTGATCATATACATCCAAACCAGCCGCGAGAATTTCACCTGTTTGAAGAGCATCAACCAATGCTTGTTCATCAACTGTTTGTCCTCGTGATGCGTTAATAAAGATCGCAGACTTTTTCATTAATTGAAATTCTCTCGCACCGATTAACTGTTTCGTATCCTTTGTAAGCGGAACCATTAAAACGATAAAATCAGACTCACATAGTAAATCATCCATAGACTGATAGCTTATATTTAATTTTTCTTCTACTTCCTTTTTACGAGTTCGATTAAAATATGTAACGTCCATATCAAATCCGTATTTTGCTCTTTTCGCTATCGTTTCACCAATTCGGCCCATTCCAATAATCCCTAATTTCTTATGATGGACATCCACGCCAAACATTTCTTGATCCTTTCCTTTTTCCCAACCACCTCTTTTTGTTAGTGCATCCAACTCAGGGACTCTTCTTGCTGCTGAGAGCATTAAACTAATGACAAGATCACTGACCGTATCATCTAACACATAAGGTGTATGTGTCCCAATCACGCCGTACTCTTTCATCGCTTTCGTATCAAAATGATTGTACCCGACAGAGATACTGCTTACCACGCGAAGTTGTGGAGCTTGCTCTAATAATTCCTCATTTATAGCCGTACCACTCGTTAGTAGTCCATCGACATCAGAAAGTTCATTTAAAAGTTGCTCTCGTGTTAGCGAATCTGTCTTGTCCCATATTTTTAATTCGACATGTTCATTTAGATATGCTTGTATGTCTTGCGGAAGTGGATTTTGTGTAAATACTCTAGGTTTCATCACTTTTTTAACATCCCCTTTTTACGAAAATTTTGTTAATTTAACTATATAACCAAAACAAACTGACTGCAATAGTCAGTTTATTTATGGCTTACTCGTTATCGTTACAGCACCAAGCTATATTTTCAACTAAGAGAGAGATAACCATTTGATGATTTAACCCTTCTCTCCTATGAGCAGGAGCATAACAACTTACTCTTCCATTTCCATATGAGTGTCGCCAGCCAGCAATGGACTGGCCATCAATTGATTCAGAACGGAGGAAAACGTCTGTGTTCGCTACATCACAATATACAAAATAATGCTCATCTAAAATCGTAAAGGTTAATGCGTCTTCAGAACCTTTACGATTATACGTTACCTGCTGGTGTTTTTCAGGATGATATTCAAAATATCCTCGTAGCATATTGGTAAATGGACTTCCAGGTTGATAGGAGGCTAAACCAGAATGCCAGGCGAGCCAGCTCCCTCCTTCATTTACATAGTTTGCAATCGCTGTCTCAATCTCAATAGTCATCCATGACGTTACAATATCATCAGTCGGATTTAAGCGATTTTCTTTCGATAAAATAACACAATCTGGTTTATCATTGAGCGCATCTACCAGTTCACTAGGCTCGATATAACGAATGGCGTATTTCTGTTTTAAGGCGGAATGGGCTAATGCTTTTGTTAGTGCCTCTTTAATCGGTTCTGATGGATGATAGTGATCTCCACAAACGGCTAATAATTGCTTCATTCCAAACCAATCCAATCTGTTTTAGCTTTTTCTTTCCAGCGTTTCCGGATTGCTTGATATTGCTCAGTAGGAAGAGCTCCTTTCTCAAGCAACCTCGCATTTTCGCTCCATCGTGTTGGGTTCGTTGTGCCGACAATCGCTGTATGCACCCCCGGAACTGATAATGTAAAGCGTAGAGCAGTCCCAACAGACTCCTGCTTATCTGCTTGAAGGAACTCGTACTCTAACTGTTGCATTCGCTCCCAATAGGCATGATGATACTGATTTTCCGGCAATTGATCATATCTCCAGACGACATTGGCAATCGGACGCTTAATGGTCACACCCATTCCTTGCTTTTGCGCTTTGGGAATCGTTAGGTCAATCGCTTCTTGATCCATAAGATTCAGGGAGGTCATTAATGAATCAAATGCACCGCACTTCACTGCATAAAGAGCATCAGTGTGATCACCACTATAGCCGATATATCTGACCTTTCCTTTTTCCTTAGCCCTCTGCAACACGTCGATGACTTCCCCTCTTTGCAAAATCTCTTCTGAACATGTGTGTAAATGAATCATATCGATATAGTCAGTTTTCAAGCGCTTCAAACTACGATCAATACTCATCTCAAGCATTTTTGGATCCCAATGAGGGAGGTCAAACCCTTTCCCATGACCGCATTTCGTAAATAAGTAATATTCATCCCGTCTATGTGATACCGCTGAACCAATTTTTTCTTCACTGTCGTTGTAACATTCTGCAGTATCGATTACATTAAGCCCAGCATCCAATGCACTTCCAAGAAGCTTCTCAACTTCCTTGAGATTTATCCCCTTAGAGTGGGCATCCGGTCCACCTAACCCACCGATTTCACTGCCTCCAAATCCAAGCACGCTTACATTCAATTCTGTACTTCCATATCTTCGTTTTTCCAATATATTTCTCACTTCCTTTTCATCCTTTACGTCTGTCAACAAAATTAGGTAACCAACTCCGCTAATCTATCTGTCTACTCTAATGATAGCCCCTTTGAGATTAGGTAGATTTAATGTCGGACACTATGGTAGCGATTACACTTATTGCTGCAAGGAAAACAGTTTGAAATAATAACTTCCCATTTAAACTATCCTCTTTAATGGTTCTCTAGTAATTCTAAAACGATTTTTAAATCGTCTGTTGCATCTATATAAGAATATTCGCCACCCGTATACTTTCCCCTTTGTAATAGAGGCATATTTTTTTGATTTAATACCATCACCTTCTCATCCATCCCTTTAATAAAGAAGGCAATGTGATGAATTCCTTCTCCATTTTTATCAAGGTCATGTCTCCACGTACTTGGATGTTCATCTGGTTCAATTAATTCAATATCTAGAGACGGACCAACCGAGAAAAATGCTAATTTCGCTCTTGCTTCAGAAGGACTACCTAAATAGTTTGTCTCAGCTTGATTATAAGCATCTGTTGTAACAAATTTCGGTTCTACCCCTAAAAACTCTGAATAGACTTTTGCCGTTTTCTCGATATCGTGGACCAATATTCCAATCTGTGCTACTGTACTTGTTCCTATCATTTTATCCATCTTGTTTATCTCTCCTTTTATTAAGTAACTTACGATTCCTTCGGTTCATGTTTAATGTTAAGTATTACCCCTAGTTGCTTAGTGCTGTCTACAAATGTGTAATTCCCCCCTGGATATTCCCCGTAATGTCTGATTGGAATTCCTTTTTCTGAGAAATGTTCGATGACTTTTCCTCTGTCCTCCACTTTAAATCCAATGTGATGAACACCTTCTCCGCTACCTTCTAAAAATTCCTTCCATGAACTAGGCTCTTCATCAGGTTCTGTCAATTCCAACACAACAGGCCCTAAATCAATAACAGCTAATTTAGCCCGTGTTTTCGTCGGCTCCCCTCGATACTCTGTATTTGATTCTTCAATTGGAGGAATCGTAAAGATAGTAGGTACTTCTACTCCAAATAATTCAGCGTAATTTTTGGAAACTTGTTCAATATCTTTTACTACTAGAGCGATTTGACAGATTGCACTTTTATCTATGATTCCCATCATAATTCCTCCTAAGACTGAATTGGTTTGCAAATTATTGATCAAATTCCATAACCTCAAGTAATACTTTTAAATCTTTCAGACTGTCCATATAGGCATATCTCCCACCCTTAAACTCTGCTTTTTGAACAAGAGGGATGTTGATTCTTTCTAGAAGCGATATTTTTTCTTGCATCCCATCGACAATGAAAGCAATGTGAAGAACCCCTTCTCCATGCTCGTCTAGAAACTCTCTCCATGCGCTAGGGTGCTCATCAGGCTCTATTAAGTCTAGTTGCAACGCTCCTAGATGAAAAGAAGCTAATTTGGCTTGGGCATGGCTCACTTCGCCCCTAAATTCCATTTTTGTTTGATCAACTGTTTCCGTTCGATTCGTCTTTGGCTTATCCATTCCCAAAAAGCGGGCATACGCCTCAGACGTTTTTTCAATATTATTTACAACAATACCAATTTGCGTAATTGCATTCGTCCCTAGAATATTTTTATCCATGGTAGAGTCTACCTTTCTCGCTGAATTTCACCTTTTACAAAAAAGCGACTATTGATAATAGATTCATAGCTTAGAGGTCTGGGGTCTGGGGTCTGCCCCCCAACTAATACAGCATATTACGGAATTTGATAGGGATAGGGCATGACCCCGAGTGAGCCTCTATTTATTCTTCCTCAATCACTGACTATCTAAATCTTTTTGAAGTCGTTTCTCTAATTCTTCTAAAAGTGGACCGGGGTCCGTGCCATTATAGATGACATTATCACGAATTAAATCTAGCTCATTTTTCAACTCAGCACTTACTGAGGTTAAAGCTGGATGACCAGAATGTGGTGATCTGGCAATATCCATAACCGTTTTATAGATTTCGTCTCCTTCATCAAACCACTTAATCGCATCACTTTCTTCTTTGAAGATAGAAATTGATCTCCAAATGTTAATATTATCCGCTAATATCTCTGGTTGACTTCCATACAATATGAACTTTACAGCAGCTTCAGGATTTTTTGCCCCTTTTGGAACCATCCAGACATTTGTACCAAACACCGTTGCGTCTTCTCTGCCACCAGGTGGAACCGGAATCGGCACTGCACGATAGTCTACGTCTGGTGCATAGATAGATAACAAGTTTGCAAACCAGTTCCCAATAGTAAAATTATTTTTTTTTAATCTTTCCTTCACATTTTTCCTATCGAAAGTAAAATCCATCTCCCTCCCAAAAAACATTAACTAAAACAACCTGAAAATTGACTTCTCAGGTTGTTTTCTTTCGTATATTGTAATTACTTACAACTCTCTTAATCCCTCATACTGTCCCTTTAAAAACAAAGATAAATTCTTTGCTACAATCATGCCCTGCCCAACTGATGAAGATATACTTGAAAATAAGGGGTTAGTACAAATATCACCGATAGCATAAATAAAACTTGTCCCCGTTTTTCCGAATGAATCTGTCACAATTAACCCTTTTTCATTTGTTTTAACAATCTGTTTTATTAGGGTGTTATTTGGTTTTATTCCGATTCGAATAAATACGGCGTCTGATGGGAGTGTACACATCTTTCCCTTGTGATTTACATAATCTACTGCTGTGACTTTTTGTTCCCCATGAATCCTCGTCACTTGGGCATTTGTAATAATTTTTATATTATGTATCTTTTTTGCTTCGTCAATATATTCTTCTCTAGCCTTAAATTGTGTTGATCGATGAATCAAATAAACATTTGCTTCTGCCTTTGCTAGTAAGATTGCTCCTTCGAATGCTCGATCGCCTCCTCCTACAATCACGACATTCTTATTTCTAAACAAATAAGCATCAGTTGTAGCAGAATACATTTCCCCTCTAGTAATCATTGCCTTCTCCCCGGGAACATCAAGATAAGCAGGTCCAGCTCCCGTTGCTAATATAATATATTGAAATGGATATTGCTCAATATTATTTCCACACTTAACTTCTATCGTCTTTAAAGTACTATTTACAGCCAATACTTCCGCATTTTGTTTATAGGAACATCCGATGTCTTTAAAATGCCTAACAAAGAACTCTTGCAATTCTTTTCCATCTTTTGCTATTACTCCTGGATAATCAATAATTTCATTCTTTATCTCAAACAATTGTCCACCTAACTGTTCTTGTTTCTCAAGTAGTAGATGATTAATGCCAAGTCTCTTACACCAAATAGCAGCAGAAATCCCAGCTGGTCCGCCTCCAATAATGATGACATCAATTGGTTTCATGGTTGTCCCTCCAACTTTCTTTCTTTAAAAAACTTTCAAATTCCAACCAATTTTGAACTCTTGGCACATTAACATCTCGATTGTAAGGATAATCCATCGCTACCGCAAGTCGACCCGTTGCTGAAAATGCAGTAAGATTATGGGGAGCGTCATCAAATAACAAGTCACCACATATCATATTTTTCCGATGAGAGAAAATTAAATTCCGCTTACCAATAAAAGGAAGGTGCTTTTCAATCCACATTTCTTTTTCCGTAAAGGCCGTTGATACACTACTCGTTACGATTAAAATGTCATATTTTGTATGTAACCTATCTAGTACTTCAATCGCATTAGGTAAGGGGGTTAAATGGAGGAATAACCCTGGTTCCTTTAGGTAGTCATAAATCTTTGCACCACATTCTGGCTTTACATATTTTTCTGAATTCCAGCATTTTAATCTAGCAGCAGATAGATTGTCCTTGTAATCTTTGTTATAGCGCTTATGCCATTCAGACATTAAATCACAAATTACCGAGTCCATATCTATTAATAATGTTTTCAATTGCTTCGCAACTCCTTTACAGTTGGTATTTCTTATGATTCTTTCACCGTTTAATAATGCGTTTCTATGATTGTAACATCTTTATAAAAGCTCTAAGAATTAATTAGTGTGATTATGAAAACAAAATACGACTTTTTAACTCCAAGCGAGGTGAACAAAATAACCTCCTAAAAAAAACTATCCATTCACTCTCAACCTAGAAAGGGTAGACAATCAATCGAACACGAATATAAGGTAAATTGCAAATAAACTTGGGCTGTATTGATCATGCTCCAAGCTCACTTACTTTCTTATCTTTCTTTATTTTCACAAACGTTCTCACGCAATTTCTTCCTATTTTCTGAACCCATCCATTCTACTGAAAAATTCTTTCAAAAACTCATAGAATAGCTTTTCTGTCGGGAGCAATTGGCGTTCACTAGGGATGATAACACCAACTGTCCGTGTTACAGTTGGTTCAATGACAGGTATTTTAACTGTAGAGTGAGGCAAGTTATCGACCAATGTAATCTCAGGTATGAGCGTTATTCCTAAACCCGCTGACACCAACCCCTTTAATGCATCAATATCATCCCCTTCGAATGATACCTTCGGCTTAAATCCAAGGTCAGAGCAAGTATTCACAATTATATCTCGTAAGACATATCCATCTGGCAATAAAATAAATGGTTCGTCTTGTAATTGGCTTAGTTTTAACGACGTACTATTTGCTAATGGATGATTAAACGGTAATAGTGCCACAATCTCTTCAGTAAATAAAATATTGCTTACTACTTTCCTCTCTTGCTTGGGTACAGGTCCAATTAACGCCATATTAAAATCTCCATTAACAACACCATCAATTAACTTACGGTAGGAAGCTTGTTTAAGCTGAAACTTAGCATTCGGGTACCGTTCTCGGAATGCAACAACGGCACTTGGCAGCGTATAAGCTGCCATACTAATTGGAAAGGCAATTCGAATCGTACCTTGTTCTGGATCTAAGTATTCTTCAACTTCTAACCTTGCATTATCAATAACATTCATTGCTTGTTTCATTCGTTCAAAAAACATTTTCCCAATCGGAGTCAACCTAACTCTTCGACCTTCTCTTATAAATAAATCAACTCCTAACTCGGCTTCTAAATTAAAAATTTGGCGACTCACTGCAGACTGTGCCACATGAATAGCATCAGCAGCCTCAGTTACATGTTCTCGCTTCGCCACTTCCATGAAATATTTAATTTGCCTTAGTTCCATAATGATCCCTCCCTCTTTTCATCTCATTTCGGCATTGAAATTATCTATTTTTAGTATTGTTTAGATTGGTTATCAATAATAAAATACATCATAACAGAAAATCTAACAATGATTAAGAATAAGTTGACCACAGGTTCACTGTTACTAGAAAGTCCTACGTTAAACTATTCTTAAACTAAGGGGGAAGAACATGCCTACTATTTTGAAACAGGAACATACAGAAATGCAATTTGCAATCAATTATGTGAATGAAGTGTTTGAACTAGTACAAAAACGCAACCCATATGAAAGTGAATTTCATCAAGCGGTGAAAGAAGTGTTTGATTCTTTGATTCCTGTACTCGCCAGAAATCCTATTTATATCGAACAAAATATTCTTGAAAGAATGGTCGAACCTGAAAGGGTTATTAGCTTTAAAGTTCCTTGGGTGGATGATCATGGAGCTGTCAAGGTGAACCGCGGATTCCGTGTACAGTTTAATAGCGCAATCGGACCTTATAAAGGTGGTATTCGTTTTCACCCATCTGTAAATGCCAGTATTGTGAAATTTCTAGGTTTTGAACAAATTTTCAAAAATTCTTTAACAGGCCAACCAATCGGCGGTGGCAAAGGCGGATCAGATTTTGATCCGAAAGGAAAATCTGATGGAGAAATTATGCGATTTACCCAAAGCTTCATGAGTGAACTGAGTAAATACATCGGACCAGATGTCGATGTCCCGGCTGGAGATATCGGTGTAGGTGCAAGAGAAATCGGCTTTATGTTTGGCCAATATAAGAAAATCCGCGGCGGCTATGTGGCTGGGGTTTTAACTGGTAAAGGCCTCCAATACGGAGGAAGTTTAGGAAGAACAGAAGCAACAGGATACGGAACCGTTTATTTCGTAGAAGAAATGTTAAAGGACAAAGGCCTTAGCTTTAAAGGACGGACTGTTGTCGTATCAGGATCTGGTAATGTCTCCATATACGCCATAGAAAAAGCTCAACAGCTAGGGGCAAAGGTAGTAGCTTGCAGTGACTCAAGCGGTTATATTTATGATAAGCAAGGTATTAACCTTGAAACTGTTAAACACCTGAAAGAAGTTGAGAAAAAAAGAATTCGTGACTATGTAAACAAACATCCTCATGCCCAATATTTTGAAGGGTGCCAAGGGATTTGGTCCATACCTTGTGAAATTGCTTTGCCATGCGCAACTCAAAATGAAATCGATGAAATATCCGCCAACATGCTAGTATCCAATGGCGTTGTTGCGATTGGTGAAGGCGCAAATATGCCGTCAACTCTAGATGCAATGAGAGTGTTTCTCGATCGCAAAATTTTGTTTGGACCAGCAAAAGCTGTAAATGCTGGTGGAGTTGCCGTTTCAGCATTAGAAATGGCTCAAAACAGCATGAGACTTTCTTGGACATTTGAAGAAGTCGATGCAAAGTTGCAAGAAATTATGAAGAACATTTATCGAAACAGTATGAATGCCGCTTTAGAATATGAAGCTGTAGACAATCTAGTTGTAGGAGCAAATATTGCCGGATTTAAAAAAGTAGCAGATGCGATGATTGCGCAGGGAGTTGTTTAATTTAATTATAAGGTTTATAAAAGTGAGAACGTACGATAAGTAAGCCACCACAAATGGACGTTTCCATGTCTTTTCTTTCTCACTAACCTTTTTCTATTATTTTTTCCAATGAGAAAGTCCCCCATCATATAATCAAAAAATTCTCCCCCAACATAAAGTAATTTAACAAATACTTTTTGGGGGATATTTAAAAATGACACCTAACAAACACCTTCCAACCAGTTCCAAAAACAAAAAAAGACCAAATTTCCTTTTCTTCGTCGTCGATGAGGAACGATTTCAAACGGTATATGAAAATAAGGAACTAAAGAAATGGCTTAGAAAAAACTTGAAAACACAAGAATTATTACGTCAAAATGGGATGACTTTTTCAAACCATTATATTGGCAGTACAGCTTGTTCTCCGAGTAGAGCTACTCTTTTTACTGGACAATATCCATCACTTCATGGGGTAACGCAAACAACTGGAGCTGCCAAAGGGACGTTTGAAAAAAGAAGAAATTTGGAAGTTATCTCGATATTTTGACAACCCTCAATTTTGGAGTAATCCTGGTGTGTCCGATGTAGAGGAGAAACAAAAAGGCTCAATTCCTCTATCAGACAACACAACTGTTTCTATTTGTTTCACAATAACAAAAACACAACCCGTGCCTGATCAATTTGAAATGTACAATTTAACAACTGACCCACTCGAAGAAAGGAATTTAGCCGATCCGTTACATCAAACTACTGATTCTAAAAAAAATCAGCAGATGTTAGAAAAAGTTCTTGGAGAACAGTGTCGTCAAAAACGATTATATCCTACGAGTGGTGATGTACCCGGAAAGCCAATATGCGACAATTGACCTACGTATGGCATTTCACTTTTTAAATAAAACACAAATCAGGCACTTATCGCTTCATTGCAGCGAGTGCCTGCTGATTTTCAAACATACTACTCATCTACAGAATCTACTGTTCACGCCTTTTTCCATAAAGTAGCATACTTCTTCCGATATTTACTATCCTCTTCTTTTTCTATCAAATCCAATGCCTTTTGTTTTAGTGACTCATCTTTTTCTTGATCATATAAATTCCGTAGGCATTGGATAATATCAAATCGAACCAAAGTATAATTTTTCTCGTCCATACAGGTAGTAAAGCGTTCAATGAGATGATTGATAACCACCTCTTTTTGTTTTTGTCCAGCTAAACCGACTTTCCAAATAGACTGCAAACTATGTCTAGCCGTGACAAACTTTTCATCTTTCGTCACTTTCCATAAAGCAGGGAAATCCTTTAGTATTCTTTTCTCATGATCACTTTTTGCCAAGCTCGAGAGAAATTGTGCCGCTCTTGACCTTTTGTGATTATCAGAATGAGTTAACTCTTCTTTCAACTTGTCCCAAACTTCATAAGCCCAATCTACTTCTTTTTCTGTCGCCTTTAGTATCTTGTTATAGGCTTCGTATTGAACGTCTTTGTCTTTTGATTCTAGATTTTCAAAATTTGCTTGGGTTATACTGTCCATTTGCTTTGTCTCCTTCTCTTTGGAATCGTATAATTTCACTTTCGTAACGACAGCGCAATATTTAAGTAAGATTGTTCTGCACTTCTACAAACCAAACTTTAAATTTTCAAATCGAATCGAGCTGTGACAATAACGTCACTATTTTAGATGAAACCTATTTAGATTACAACTTCATTCTGTAAAAAACTAGCTTCTATCAATTTATCCGAAACCTATCCTAATGAACCCAACCACCTTTCTCCTTCGTGTAATGTGAAGCAAATATTACTTCAGGTAAACTAACGAATATCATACTAACTTTTTCGTTAGTACTCTCTATTTGGGAATATAGCTACACCGTCTCTTCAAAAATTCTACTTTTGTGGTATCTTTTTTTCATATAATCAACGTATAACTCTTTCAAAATTAAAATCATTGCTATTCCAACGAATATACTCGGTATTCTAAAGATAGTTTGTGAAATACCCTGAATAAGAAGAGGGGTAAAATAACCAATTAATGCAGCCATATCAAAAATGAGGACATAGAGGCTAGAACCAAATCCTGTTCGATTGATAAACATCCGTTGCACATACCCCATTGCAACTCCTAAAAGGATCGAGACGTAAAAAGAATAGAATGGTTGAACAATAAAAAAGATAATTATAGAGGAACTACTCATATAGGTAATATAAACAATAAAAGCAAAAATACTTCCTGCCAGAATAATTCGCTTTGATCCATATTTAAACGCCCAATAGCCCGCCAACGTCATAAAGAGCAATTCAAAGATCGCCTGAACACTCCATAAATAAGACATCAGCTCTGGCTTTCCAAATAACTCATTAACGACTAAAGGCAAATAAAGACCTCTTAATGAATCACTTGATGCAAGTAACAATAAAGCAATTAACATCGTGAGGGAGAATGGCTCACCACTTCCCGTTGCAGCCCTTACCTTCGTTACTGGTTCATCCAACTCCTTATAAGATAAGAGCAAGATCAACAAGAGAACGTAGCCCACTAAGTTCCCCCATAGCACACCTTCAAATGTAGCAACGAGAAATAAATTCGCCCCTACTAATAGCCCACTAAAAAAACCAATGCTTAAACTAGAGCGTAACCATAGCTGACACATTTCCACCATAGTAGGAACTAGTCTTAAATAGTGAATACGCGACATTGCAAACAGTTGACCCATAATTAATCCTGAGGGAGCTGTAGCAATCGACATTCCGATTAAAGCAGTCGTAAAATCTGTTGCCCTCATATAATAAAGCAAACCCGTGATACAAAAGATTGTAGCAATAAGTGGGATTCGTTTCCTTTTTCTCATCTTATCACTAATGATTCCGATCGTGACTGTAAAAATCATTTTCAAAGTTAATGAAGAAGCAAAGACTACGGCTACTTCCCCTTTTGACAAGCCGACTTCATCACTCAGGTAAATTGCATTCATTGGGGCTAAAATACCTAAAGCTAAACCATAGAAAAATAAAGTGAACACTAATTTTGTTGATCCTTTTACATTAAAAAACATCTTTACATCGGACAATAACTGCATGTTTATTCCCCTTAACGTTCTCCCTGTTGGAAGTAAAATAATTTTACGCTATTTTTACAAATGAATATTTGCAAGCAACAAAGGCAAGGACTCTGTCCCTGCCTTTTCAATTGACCTTACTCAACTAATCAAATTGTATCTCAATCCCTTTTTCACTTGATTCATAGATTCCAGTTAAGATTTTAATTATTTCAACTCCGTCTTCAACGGGGCTCAAAGTCTCCTTCTGTCCTAAACAACTTAACACAAAGTGGTCTATTTCATGTTGGAAGCTCTGAACAAAATCAAAAGTTAAAGAATCGACTTGAGGGGTCACATTAAAAATGGTATCGTGCTTTTCTGTAATAAGAGCGAGTTCTGGTTCTAGTTCTGCCCCGCCTTTGTCCCCATATAATTTTACTGAAATATGATCTCCTTTTGCATGTAAGGTAAAGCTGACATCGACCATTAACGATGCTCCATTCTCAAAACGGATTAGAGCATTTGCTAAATCTTCGACTGTATTTTTGTTGGGGGCATAGTCCGCTGCTTTGTAAAACGATAAGTTTTTGACGTTGGAACGATTTCCTAATTTATTATAAGTATTCCCCGTAATTGATTTCACTTTAGGCTTGCCCATTAAATACCAACAAATATCAATTACGTGAACACCTAAATCAATGAGTGGGCCACCACCTGATCTTTCTTTATCGGCAAACCAACCTCCTGGATTTCCTAGTCTGCGTAAGCAAGAAGCTTTTGCATAATAGATTTCCCCTAGCTCACCCGCATCAATTGACTTTTTAATAATATTTGTATTTGTTGCATAACGACGGACAAAGCCTACTTGAAGTAGTTTACCAGTGTCTTTAACTGTCTCTTCAATTTGCTTTGCTTCCTCTACCGTTGTACACAGCGGCTTTTCAACTAACACGTTTTTCCCAGCCTTTAATGCAGCAATGGCAATAGGGGCATGAGAGTTGTTCCACGTACAAATACTAACGGCATCAATTTCCTTATCCTCTAATAAAAGGTGATAATCACTATATATTTTGCTAGCATTGTATTTCTCTGCTTTTGCTTGTGCTCTTTCTGCATTCTTATCACAGACCGCAACCAACTCAGCTTGCTCATTTTTTACATACGATTGCAAATGAGAATCAGATATAGAACCGACTCCAATTACGCCTATTTTAATTTTTTCCATGTGATCATCCCTTCCCTATACTTCTTCCCAAATTCTCCTGACATTGTCTAAACTAATCTTGGACCCTTGTTTACACTCTTCCATTCCTTCAAATTCAATCGAAACATAATTATCATAACCATACTGTTTAATTAATTTAATAATTTCATACATATCAAGATCTCCATGTCCGATGATCGATCCTCTTAAAAAATTTCCAGCTTCCGTTTGAAACCAGCCTTCACCCGGATTCTTATAAAAAGGTCGATAATAAAAATCCTTTATATGCAGCATGGATGTATAGGGTAAACTTTTCTTAATTGCCGAAAGTGGATTCTCATCTACACACAAGAAATTCCCTGTATCCAATGTAGTTTTAAAATTTGGTCGATTGACATGGTTTACTAAGCTCAAAACTCTATCACTTGCTTGAACATAGAATCCATGATTTTCTACACTAGTTGTTATGCCATAATCACTTGCAAAATCAGCAATTTGTTGACAAGCTTCTACTAGTCTTGGTAAATCCTTTTCGAAATTTCCGATTGAATTATCCCCAATTGGTCTCCACGCTACATCATGCCTCATTAGTTTTATCCCTAACTCATTAGCAATACGCACATGCTTTTTTACTCGTTCAATTTCTTGTTCATATGAATGATTATCATCAGTAATGAAATTTGCTCCAATGGCATAATTCGAAAGTTCAATCCCTGTATTCTCAGCCTTTTTTCTTACTGCTGCCACTAGTTGTGGATTGTCGTCTAACGTAAACCCTAAAGGAACAATTTCAACATGGTCAAACCCCTGTTCAGCGCCCCACTGAATTACATCAAGGATGTCGAACTCCTTTGATTTTAGCGCTGAATACAAACTATACGAACTTAATCCTAGCTTCACGTTGTAACCTCCAATTTTTTGGTGTGGCAAGTGCCACATCCAAATTGATCAGTATTCTTATTGATGTGCAGACCAGTTCTCCGCACGCTTTTGTAAATCATCGAGAGTTGATTGTATATTTGGTGTATTGCCATTATGGGCATTACTGATAAACCCGTTAATAATGGGTGTCATTTCACTACCAAAGAAAGGATTTGCTTCATCCATAAGTGTTGCTTGTGAAACAGCAGCGATTTCCATCGCAGTTAGCATGTACTTATCTTCATCGGTAACAAAATCAGCCTCTGCTAATGTTGGTGTGTACGTGAAATTTTCGTAAGCGAATTTCTGAGTCTCATAGCTAGTCATAAACTTCAATACTTCCCATGATGCATCAAGATCTTGAGGTTCTTTCGCCATAACGAATGGATCAACTGCGACCCACCCTTCTCCATTTGGTCCTAAATTTAACGAAGAACCATAACGATCTAATAAATCAGTATTTCCAGATGCTTTCACTTCACCCATTGTGCTTGCTCCTGAAGCATCTAAGAAAATAGCAATATTATTATTGTTTTCTAAACCAAAGTTTTCATTTCCTTGGCTATTCAAGAAGGCAGGTGGTGCATATTGTGCTGCTTCTTCTAACCATTCAAAGACTTTAACCATTTCTGGTGAATTTAAATCCCAATCAATATTTTTCAGGTCGTTAAGTGTGCCTTCCCCCCCTGTTACTCCATAATAATGAGTTAATGCTACAAAAGTTGCTGCATTCAATGATTTCCCGTCCCACCATAGTCCGTAGTTCATCTCACCAGTTTCTGGATTCTCACCCGTCATTTGTTTCGCTTTCTCTAAAATTTCTTCTGGCGTTGGATTTTCAGAAAGATGTTCAACTCCCCATTCGTTAAAGATCTTTGTGTCATACATCGTTACACGTCTTCCAAGAACGGCTGGAATTCCAAAATGAACACTTTGATCAAATGATTTCGTGCTATAAGAACCTTCCCATATTCCGCTTAGGTACATATCCGGATCAAAACTCTCATCACCCTCAATTAATTCATCTAATGGACGTAGTAATCCTCTTTCCTGCCATTGTGAAGCAAAGGCTCCACCTGTATAAAGAACATCAACATCACCTGATTGAAGCATTGCCGTTTGACTGGCTTGTGCATTTTCCCATGGAACTTGATACAATTCTAATTTAATATTTGGATATCTTGGCTTAAACTCTTTTTCAACATATTCATTTAATCCCATATTTTCAACTCCGGTAATGGGGTCAATCCCGCTTTCTAGTTGCCAACCAGCTAAAGCGACACGTACAGTAGCTTCCATATCTGATACTACGTCAACATCTGAAGCTTCACTATCCGTACTACTCGATGAACCTCCACAAGCAGAAAGTGCAGTTACCATAACAACAGCAAAGACGCTAAAAAGAAATCGTTTCATCAATGTTATTCCCCCCTATTTTTCATAGATATTTAACCTTTGCCACTGACTTAGATGACATGAACCTGTGAGTAGAACCACCCCCTTTCTATTTGATTTCACTATTGTTTAATCCCTGAAAGAGCGATACTTTCGACAATATATCTCTGAAGGAATAAGTACAAAACAATGACTGGTAATAAACTTACGGTTGTCGCTGCCATGATAACAGATGGCAAAGGCAAATCTTTATTATAGGAGAACATCGCTAAACCTAACTGAATCGTAAATTTGTCTGGTGTCTTTAATGCTAATAAAGGCCAAAGTAAATCGTTCCATACTGCTAAAAACTGAAGGATGACCATCGTTGCTAAAATCGGAATACATAAAGGTAAATAAACTTTTAGAAATACGATCACTTCATTTGCTCCGTCAATGATGGCAGCTTCTCTCAAGCTTCCAGGGAGTTGATCGATAAATGCTTTTGCTAAAAAGGTACCAAAAGCAAAATTTAATGCTGGAAGAAAGAATGCCCAATATGTATCTAGCAGCTTTAATTGTCCAAACAATAGATACTGTGGAATCATTGTCATTTCAAAAGGAATCATCATCGTACTTAAAGCAAGCACGAGAACAATACTAGACCCTCTAAACTTTAATTTGGAAATCGCGTAACCAGATAACAAAGCGGAAACAAGGCTAATGATGATGACTCCACCCGAAACAATTAATGAATTTATCATGTATTTAAACATTGGTATGTTCGTAAATGCTAGTTGGTAAGTTCTGATTGAGGGATCCTCAGGCCAGAACCTTGGAGGAAATGGAATGCTTAATCTTGCCGCCCAGTCAAAGGAGGTAATCACCATCCAAAGAAAGGGGATAATCATAACTAGTGATCCAAGTGAAAGGACGATTGTTAAAATTATGTTTCCTAATTTTTTAGTACGCTTCGTTTGTTTTATACCTTTACTCGTTGTGGTATTTAAAATAGATGTTTTCATCCAATCACCTCTCAATCAAAGTTATTTCTTCGGTTAAAGCGGAGTAATAAAATCGTTAAAATAAGGATAAAAATAAATAAGATGTACGAAGCTGCTGTTGCAATTCCCATTTGTCCAGAAAGGAACGCATTCCGGTAGATGTACAGCACTGCAGTCATGAGAGACCCACTTGGATTTCCAGCTGTTCCACCGATTAACCAAACATCTGTAAAGCGTTTCATAGCATTTATCGTCCCAATGATGATCATAAACATAATGATCGGTCTTAAATAAGGGATAGTGATATACCACCATTTTTTTAGCCAGCTAGCCCCATCAACTTCAGCAGCTTCATACAAATCTCTCGGAACACTTGTAAGAGCTGCAATAAAAATAATCGTATTATAGCCAAGCATTCCCCAAAGCGTCATTAAGACAATACTAAAACGTGCGTATTTCGGATCCGTAAACCAACCGACTGGGTCAATGCCAACAAAACCAAGAACATAGTTTAGCAATCCTTCACTTCCAGGATTAAATAAAAAGGAGAACAAAATACTTGTGGCAACTAAAGAGACAACGTTAGGTAGGAAATAGACACCTTTAAAGAAATTTTTTAATTTATGACTTGCTAAGTTATGAATCAAACTGGCCAGAATAAAAGAGGAAGCTACCCCTAAAACAACAGCGAGAATTCCCATATAAAAAGTATTATAGATCGACCTCCAAAATAATGAATCTGATAATACGTATGAATAGTTACTAATCCCCACCCAAGCCCCTTCATAAGATTGGCCTCTCTTAAAGCTTAATACTAACGCTCCAAACATAGGATAAATAGAGAATGCAAGAATTCCTATTAATAGGGGGGCGGAAAATAAGAACCCCGCCCAATCACGACTCGTAAGAAACTTCTTTTTATTTAATACTAGATTCGGATTGTTTTTTGGTATTGGTACTTCTACTTTTGGCATATCATCACCCCTTTTTGAAAAATAACGAAGCTAGTACTCTTACGTAAGCGTTACCACTTGTTGATGTTCATTTGATTCATAGGCTGCTTTAACGACTTCTAACGCTCTTAATCCGTCTTCTCCAGTAATAGAAGGTTGTAAATCGTTTAGAACATTATTTATAAAGTCGTCAATCAGTCCTTTGTCCATATCATCCCCCCAGAACAAATCCTGTACTTTCCCATCTGCATCATTAAAGTAGAGGGAACTTTGTTTAAGGGCATCGATAGAGAGGCTTCCTTTTGTTCCGAGGATTTCCATTTTCACATCACCCCAAGTTGAAAACGTAGCAGGTCTAGACCAACTAGGGTCAATGCTGACAATGACACCAGATTGTAATTCAATAGAAACCATTCCACAGTCTTCTACTTCGATATCATAAAACCTGGTATCTAATTCAGCATAAACATTTTTAACCTCATCCTTTAAGAACCAACGAATGACATCCATCAAATGGACAATATGGTCAGTGGCAGCCCCGCCTCCAGAAAGCTCTTTTTCAATGAACCATCCCCCTGGCATTTGCCCATGGTTTGTAGCGTTAATCGCCATGACCTCTCCAATCGCACCAGAAGTTATGATTTCATAAGCTTCTAGAATAGCAGGGGAAAAACGAACTGGGAAAGCAATCTGAAACATGATACCTTCTTGTTCACACGTTTGAATCATTTCCTTTGCATCGTTAATTTCAGTTGCAATTGGCTTCTCACAGAGAATATGCTTCTTAGCACGCGCAGCTGAAAGGACATGCTCCTTGTGGTTTGCATTTTCTGAACAAACAATTACAGCTTCAACATTGGACTTTAGAAACAAATCCAAATCATCATAATAATCACAGGTAAATTCACGGGCCATTTTGTTGCCTCTATCTTGATTGTTATCCCAAATACTAACAAGCTCTGCCTGAGGGTGCTTTAGTAAACATCTGGCATAACTTAAAGCATGCATGTGAGCGAAACTGATGATTCCTATTTTCATTTCAGCACCTCCGATTGTTTAAGAAACACTGGCTTGCCCAATCTTACAGAAGTTATTGCAGCCTCTGCAATTTCAACTGATTTCAAAGCATCATTATACGAAACAATCGGTTCTTCTCCCTTTTCAATGCACTCCTTAAAATGGGCTAACTGCCTATCTAAAGGAGACCTTTCGAGGATGCTTGTTGGTACAATTAATGGGAGAAGTTCCTTCTCTTCTTCAAGCAGCTGCATTTGAATAGGTTTACTTTCATTGCTATTATAAGAAATCATTCCTTTTTTACCTGCCAGCTCAAATGAAGCCTCAAATTCTAACTTTGACCAAGAAAGTTCAACATGTGCGATTGTTCCATTTGTCATTCGGAGCATTACTAATGCATACTCGATCGGATGATTTTCTCGTATAATCACTTTTTTCCTTGCCATCACTCGCTCAACTTCACCAAATGTCCATCTGAGCCAATCAAAATCATGAATGCCAAGATCTAAAATGACCCCTCCACTTTTAGATTGATCACCATACCAAGCATCCTTCCCTCTTGGAAAGGGTGCACCACGAGATAATCGTACTACTCCAGGCTCTCCAATGGCACCTTCCTTCACTTTTCTCCATGCGTCTACATATTCCGGGAAGAAACGTAACACCTGTCCAACAAATAATTGAATCTTTTGCTCCTTACAAACGTCAATAATCGAACGGCACGAATCGACATTTAAAGCCAAAGGTTTCTCGCATATGATATGTTTACAATATTTAGAAGCTTCCTTGATACTCTCTTCATGCAAATAAGTAGGTAGACATATATCAATGACATCGACATCAACATTCAATAACTCTTGTAATGTTTCAAGGCTGCCACACGCATAAGTTTCTGCTAACTCGTCTCTTTTTTCATTATTTCTTCCAATAATCCCAACTATCTTAACACCGCTTTGATGAGACCAGGTGTTAAGGTGTAAACACCCCATCACACCAGTCCCAACAACAACTACTTTCAACATAAAGGCACCTCTTTTATTGAGTAATTGTAAAATCTACTAACTCTGAAACTTTTATTGGGAGACCTAATTCATTTGATTTATTCGCACCAATAGTAGCTGCCAATGTCTTTACCCCATCGTCATAGGAAGAAAGGAGTAATTCTCGCTTTCCTACCATAATGGCTTCAATAAAACACTTATCCTGTTCCTCATAAAAATTAACCTTCGATTTGTAAGTAATTGTCTGATCCTTCTCAACTATCGTTAAATTGACTCCATCAAGAATTACCCTAAATTCTTTCCCTAAAATTTCGATTCCTGATTGATGATCGGCTTGGGTGAAAGAACTATCAAGATGTCCGACTGCACCAGATGTATATTTGACATTAACTGACGTCACATCAGGTATGTCGATATTCGGAATATCTGTTAATAGCTGCAAGCTCATATTCGCATAGACTTCCTCTATTTCTCCACCTAGATAACGCATTAAATCTAAGGTGTGGGTTGATTGTTCCACTAACTGGCCGCCCGATTTATCTAGTTGTCTATACCATGGTATTTGTACAAAAGACGTAATATAGTGTCCCCTTACCATTCCAATCTGTTTATTCATTAAGTATTCTTTCGCTCTGGCTACTGTGTCTAAATAACGTAAGCAATACCCTACTCCGCAAATAACCCCTGAGTTCTTTATGATTTCCGCTTTCTTTTGAACCGTCTCCATTTCCAATCCTAATGGCTTCTCTACCATTAAATGAATACCGCGTTCAACTATTTTTTCTTCTATATCTCCATGAGCAAATGGAGGTACGCAGACAAAAATTGCATCCAGTGTTTCCTTATCTAGCATTTCATCTAATTCCGTATATGAGATAGCTCCGTACTTCGCTCCTGCTTTTTCCGCATTCTCTTTTGCTATATCGCAAACGGAGACGACAACGGCATTTTTATTTTTAGAAACATTCTGCAAATGAACATCTGCAATTCCCCCTACTCCGACAAAACCAACTCGTACTTTCATATTATACTTCCTCCTTTAACAGTACATCTTTGGCTAAAATAATATCCATTTGATTTGCCGTATCAATGGCTGCTTGTTTTGGACTACTTGCATAAGGTGAAATTTCGGCTGTAATCGTATCTGTATATCCGATCTCATCTAAAGCCTTCTTGACTGCTGGCCAATTCACGTCTCCTGCAAGTAGTGGGACAAATCCCGTAATATTTCCAACCTTTGTGTTAAAATCTTTTACATGAATTTTTGTAATGCGGTCCCCAAGGGTCTTAATCCATTGCTCTGGAAAGCCAAATTGAAGCACATTTCCAACATCAAAGTAGGCTTTTGCATACTCCGAACCAAGTTCATCAATATATCGCGCCATTTCGAGCGGAGACAATAGAAATTTATTCCAAACATTCTCAATCCCAATCTTAACCGAAAACCGCTCTGCTACTTCAAGTACTTCCTTAAGTTCATTCTGACTTCGCTCATAGCAATCACTATAGCTCGTTTCTGAACTGACAGCTCCCGGAACAACTAGTACACTATCCATTCCCATTATATTTGCTAGTTCAAGTTGCTTTATGACAACATTTTTCCCTTGCCTTCTTACTTCTTCATCAGGTGAAGATAATGGAAACTTCCATAATAAGCTCGTTGACAAACTCTTTAATGTTAAGTCGTAGGAAGAAGCTAATTTTCGTATGTCTTGAGCTTCGCTTGCTGTCGTTTCCATTGTTAATCCGATACCACCAACTGGATTAAGGTTCAGTTCAACCGCATCAAATTCCGCCTCTTTACTATATTCAAAAACTTTTTCTAATGGAGTTCCATCAGGATAACACCATTGATTTATACCTTTTAACAAACAAATCATTCCTTTCAAGAATAGTCACCTATTATTAACTCGTTGTTGTAAAGGAAAATTGAAATTTATCTTGAAGCAATACCGATGCCGCACCTATCATTTCAAATTCCTCCCCAAGTGAGGTCGAACAAATTTCATAGTCTTGGTGAATCGTATATTTATTAACTAGCTGTTTTACTTTTTCAATATATACGGGGTTTTGATAAACCACTTCCCCACCTAGTATGATGGCATGAGGGTTACATAGGTTAACGAGATTGACAAGACTTGTTGATAAATAATGAATTGTTTCATTCATAATCGTTAATGCGAGCTCATCCTCTTGTAGTACAGCTTTTCTAAATATCGCAGGTGAAATATCAGTCAACTGACCCTTCACCATTTTTTCCATTATTGATTCTTTGCCATTCGTAATGGCGGAAATAATTCTTGAAAATATAGCAGGCCAACTTATGTAATTCTCAAGACAGCCCTTATTACCACATTCACACTGAATGCCACCTCTATCAATGCTTGTATGCCCTAATTCACCTGCACTTCCATTATGACCACGGTAAATATCTCCATTCAAAAGAATTCCAGCTCCAACACCGTCACCAATCGTAATGTAAACAATATTTTGGTATTTTTGATAATCACCGAATTGTTTTTCTGCAAGAATATACGCATTCGTATCATTGTCTAACCAAACATTTTTCTTGAAGCGTTCTTCAAGTATTTTCTTTATTTGAATATCCTTCATCTTCATTTTTGTGTTTAATAGAATAACACCTTTCGAAGAATTGACGATCCCTTGTGAGATGATCGATATCCCGATACACCTTTCATAGAATAAGGTATTCTCGATAAAATCCGTAGTTATATCAGAAATAAAGTCAATTACTTGTTCTCCATAATATCCATGGGCAGCATATGTCTGCTTTCTTCGTACTTTGGCTTCTAAATTCATCTCTGCTATCGTAATCGTTGAACTTCTAATCGAGATGCCAATCAAAAATTGGCTATCTGGAGAAAATCGAACGAGAATCGGTTTTCTCCCTCCCTTTGAAGTCCCGAATCCATCTTCACAAACTAATCCTTCCTGAATCAATTCGTTAACAGCAGCTGTCACCGTCGTTGGACTAAGATTATTTTTTTGAGCTAGGTCACTTCTTGAAATAGGTCCAAGTTGTCTAATTGCATCTAAAATAATCGAACGATTTAATTCTTGAATAAATTTTAAATCGCCAGTTCTCCTCATTTACAGATACCACCTCCTTTTTAAGAATTTATTTACTTTTTACAGTGACCAAAAAATCTGACAGAATAACAAATAGATTGGAGTGACATTCCGTTTTAGGTAGTAAATAACGTATGAAATACTAGATGTGGTTGCATAAGTACAAGCAAAACAAATTCAAGTACAAAGCTAAGAAGTAGAGTTTTGTGGAAGTTTAAACAGAGTAGATAGGAAACATTTGCATTTCTGAGGTGTAAACTTACTTTTTCCAATGCCTTTAGTAAGTTGTTAAAAACAATTTATCATATCTTCAAAATTGTTTCAATATTAAAAATAAATTTCAGAGTCACACTTTCTGACAAAATCCATTTTCAAACAACATTATCATCCTTTTTCATCACTTGTATTGTAAGATATTAGCTATTTTAAGTTAACATCTATTTACCTAATAAAGAAACTTAAATTTATAAATTTTTTAATTAGTTTGATTTTTTATCCACTGGGTTATATCCTATATATGTAAGGGTTTACAAAAATGAGATAAAGAGAAGGAGGAAACACATGAAGATAACTAAAAATAGATGGCTAATTGCTATGTCTGCTATTGCCATTCACATTTCAATTGGTGCAGCTTACGCTTATAGCGTTTACACCTATCCGATCAGTGAACAAATGGGCTGGACTGCAACAGAAGTAACGATTGCATTTACAATTATGATGGCGCTTGCAGGATCCTCTGCCGCCTTGTTTGGAAAATTTGTTGAACGAAATGGACCACGAAAATCTGCAATGGTGGCTGCTATTTTATTTGGAATCGGGCAAGCAGGATCTGGTGTGGCAATCGCGGTTGGTTCACTGCCTTTATTTCTTCTTACATACGGTTTAGCTAGTGGGCTTGGACTTGGTATTGGATATATCTCACCCGTATCCACACTCGTGAAATGGTTCCCTGATAGAAGAGGATTAGCAACCGGCATGGCCGTACTTGGCTTTGGAGCTGGTGCTCTCATTACAGCGCCAGTCGCAGCAAGCATGATGGAAGGAATTGGAATCACAAATACATTCTATGTACTCGGTGCCTGCTATTTTGTCCTTATGATGCTTGGTGCCTCCTATATCGCCCCTCCCCCAGAAGGTTGGATGCCGGATTCAATGAAGAAAGATATTGCTTCTGGTCGGAAAGTTGTCAAAAAAGATTTGCAACAACTAACGTCAAAAGAAGCGGTTAAGACGAAACGCTTTTGGATGCTTTGGACGATGATGCTCATTAATACAACGGCTGGGATTATGATGATTTCTGTCGCTTCTCCTATGGCTCAAGAAGTTGTGGGGTTAACAGCTGCTTCAGCTGCTTCAATGGTTGGAATTATGGGGATCTTTAATGGTGGAGGTAGACTTGGCTGGGCAGCTGTCTCTGACTATATTGGACGCCCAACTGTTTTCATCATTTTCTTCTCTATCCAAATTGTCGCTTTTTTAACACTTCCTTTTATTACAAGTATTATTTTGTTTCAAATTCTAATTTTACTTGTTGTTAGTTGTTACGGTGGTGGTTTCTCAAACTTACCAGCATTTGTTGGTGATTTATTTGGGACGAAACAGCTCGGTGCCATTCATGGGTACTTGTTAACTACTTGGTCTCTTGGTGGGGTATTTGGCCCAATGATTGTGTCTCAAATTAGAGAAAGAACGGATAGTTATATTCCTGTTTTTTATGTATTCTCTGCTTTAATTCTATTGGCTTTTATCGTTTCGATTATGATGAAGCTAGATATTAAAAAAAGCGAGAAGGCTTTACGAGAGAAACAACAACATGCGGTTTCATAGAAGTAGTTTAATTTTAGTTGATTCCCGACAGACTAACTAGTCAGTCTGTCACGAGAAGAAGAGTAAAAGTCAACTCGAGGGGCGACCCTTTAATGAATTCATTCGTTGAAAAACTTTATCACTTAATTGAATATTTTTCAGTTGAACAAGCAAAGAGGCTCATTCTATTACTGAAATGAGCCTCTTTGCTTCAGTAAAAAACGAGTTAATATAAATGTTTCTCATAACTCGCTTTGAGGTCCTCTTCAATTACCTCTACTTCTACATCTGGTAAATGAATATGATCCTTTAATATCCTCGCCACAGAAGGAAGTAATTCTTTCTCAGACCATGAATCTGGATTCCAAAGACCAGATCGTATAAAGGCCTTGGCACAATGAATGAAACATTCTTCTACTTGAATACCAATTCCTAAAACAGGCTTTTTCCCTTGCACTTGCATCTTTTCTAATAGGTCATCATCAGTAATTAACACTGCTTTCCCATTCACCCTTAATGTTTCACCTAATCTTGGAATAAAGAAGAGAATTCCAACTTGAGGATTCGCTAATATGTTTGTAATCGAGTCCATCCGCCGGTTTCCTGGTCTCTCGGGAATGACAAAATGATGGTCATCAATAATGTGAACAAAGCCTGGGGCATCCCCACGCGGAGACACATCACACGCCCCATTGCTATCTGCTGTTGCAAGAGTTAAAAAAGGGGACTTTGCCATAAAATCTCGACAATGCGAGTCCAAAGCGGGAATAACTTTCTTTTTTACACCCTCACTTGGATACCCTGCAAGTGCCCTAAGTTCTTCTTCAGATGTTATCACGTTTTTAAATACTTGATTCAACCCATTTTCCTCCTTCTCTTTATCCAATGATTTTCTATGTTGAATGGACCAACTGACCATCTAAATACGTATGCAGCACATTTATTTGATCAATCTCATTTACATCCATGTTCAAAATATCCCTATCTAAAATAATAAAATCTGCACAATACCCAACTTTTAATTGTCCAACATTCGCAATACGCGCGATCTCTTGAGCATGACGAGTATACAAGTCAATTGCTTCTTCTACCGTAACACATTCACTTAGATTATACGTTTGTCCCGTATAGGCAGTTCGAGTCACTGCTGCCTTGATTCCAATAAATGGATTAGATGTATCAGCCCATGATGTGGCTGGAGCATCTGAAGAGATGGCGACTTTCGCTCCCAATTGTATCATCGTTTTTAATGGATAAGATTGATTAGTTCTTTCTGAACCTAAGTTTGTCAGATAGCTGTTAATTTCTGCAAACAAAAAGATTGGCTGGGTGACAAAGCTGATTCCTATTTCAATTGCTTTTAGTAGCGTCTCTTTCTTAGGCAAGGCTGCATGTTCAATTCGGATGGACGGTGCATCTTTTATCCAATTGTGCTGTCTATGAAATGTGTCGACAATTTGCTCAATTGCTCGCTCCCCCATCGCGTGCACGACTAATTGAATGTCATGTTTCTTTGCAACCTTTGCCGCATCTACTAATTCCTCAGATGTCGTTGTCGATAAACCAATATTTTCTCGCTCATTTTTATAAGGACTGTCTACCCATGCCGTTTTTCCTGAAATGCTCCCATCTGCAAAAAGTTTTATTCCACCAATGTGTAAGAAGGAATTGCGATTCAATTTATGAGTTGCTAATACTTCCTCGCTTCGGCTAATCTCCTCCCATAAATAATAAAGAACCGTTCTTTGTTTGTAACCAAATGTGTAAGCTTTCATAAAGAGGTCATAGAAATTGGTTGATAATGACGTTGCCATTAATTCAGTGGTCGAAGTAATTCCTTGAGTAAACAATTTCTCACTAAATGTTGCAAGTCGTTGTGCCTGCTCATCAATCGTTGGCTCAGGTATCACACTGTATATAAACTCTCTTGCTTTCTCTTTAAAGATCCCAGTCAGTTCTCCCTTAGCATTCACATCAATTTCTCCACCTGTAGGTGACACCGTCTTTTCATTTATACCAGCTAATTGCAGTGCCACACTATTAACTACGATGATGTGCGAACACGTTCTTGTTAAAATCACAGGGACATCAGGGGCTACTTGATCTAAATCCCACCGAGTGGGCGACCTTTGCTCAGTTAATTTCACCTCATCGTACCCCCACCCACGAATCCAAGTATTGTGAACTTGGGCACTGAGCTCGTCATACTTTTTTTGAATTTCTCCTTGCATCTCAAAAATAGAATGGACTTTCGGCGGGCCACAATAAATTTGTTGATCAACATCAGCTAACATTACAGGATGCATGTGGGCATCAATGATACCTGGCAATACTCTTCTCCCTTGTAAGTCAATCCCTTCTGCATCTGACATCCCCTCTTTTATTTCTGCCTGATTCCCAATCCATATGATCTTCCCTGCCTCAACAATCATCGCCTCTGCATGAGGTTGATTAGGATTAGAAGTATAAATAAAGCCATTATAAAATAATTTCTTCACGTTGATCCCCTCCGCAAATCTATGTAATTTTTACTAACTTGGTTCGCAACAAATAGGCCACTATCCACTTGAATACGGACGATTTTTTGAATGGCTGAATAATTCAGTTCTTGTTCTAACACATCACAAAACTCTTTGAGAATGATATCTTCTTTTTCGAAGTGAGTAAATAATTTATTGCATACAAAAATCACTAAAAATAAAAAATAACCATCACTGAAAGAGCACACACATAACATTGTGAATTACTTCACAATATATTAACAATGAAAGCGCGACCGATATGACATGATTTTGACAGTTTCATATCTCTATTTAAATTACATTTTTTCATGATAAAGTAAGGATACTTTCAACCGAAACTATTACCTCGTTCCTCCCCTTAATGAGAAGAAGGAACTTACGAGAAAGGATCATTTACATGGAACATGCCGCACTCGCAAAAGTTGAACAAATGGCACTGAAAAAACAAAGGGTTTATCAGCAAAGTCGAATTCGTTATTTATTGCGTTCGATTTTAGCAAGTCTTTTTATTGGATTTGGCGTCATTGTCGCTTTTAAAACTGGGAATCTCTTTTATTTAGAAAATTCTCCATTAACCTACCCTATGGCAGCCATAACGTTTGGAGCAGCTATTATCTTGATTGCTTATGGTGGCGGCGATTTATTTACAGGAAATACATTTTATTTCACCTATACTTCACTTAAAAAGAAGATGCGTTGGATCGACGTTGGAAAATTGCTAAGTATGAGTTATCTTGGGAACTTCCTTGGCGCGGTCGCATTTGCTATATTGATTTATTTTACCGGTTTGTTTAATGATCACTCTGTAAATAGCTTTTTATTCAGTGTAACCGATCAAAAGATGAACACCCCTTGGCTTGAACTATTCTTTCGTGGAATTCTCTGTAACTGGCTAGTTTGCCTTGCTTTCTTTATTCCTATGACATTAAAAAGCGAAGGAGCTAAAATTTTCACGATGGTATTGTTTGTTTTTTGTTTCTTTATTTCCGGTTACGAACATAGCATCGCTAATATGTGCACGTTTGCTATTTCACTTGTGTTAAATCACCCAGATTCGATCTCATTTAGTGGCGTTATTCATAACCTTGTACCTGTGACTCTTGGAAACATTATTGGCGGTAGCATGCTTATGGGCATGTTCTACTATTACGTCAATCATCCAAAGCAAGCAGAAGAAACAGAAGAAAACGAACATGAGCCAATTAAAGCGATTAAATAAACGCAAAAAGCAGGAATTTAAAGTGTAAAGAATTCCTGCTTCTTGCTAGTACGATAATTGATAGATTAGAAATCTCTCAAAAGGGTCTTGATTGTAATCTGTAACAAGTGAAATCTCTTCTTTAAATTCAAAAAAGGTTTGTGTTTCCAAATAATGAACGTATTCATCTGGGGCATAATACAAAATCAACTCGACTTGCCTTTCTGAATTCTCATAGGAAAGCAAAATATTGTTGATTACTTTCATGAAAATTTGAACAGAGAATGGATTAAAAAAGTAAAATCGATTGTCTCTGTGGTCAATCTCATACTCTTCAGCTAAGCCACAATAAAAATGAATATGGTGACTTTCATTTTTCACTTTCCTTGCATAACGATCTTGATTTTCTATAGCCTCTTGGTAAAAAGCTCCATTCATTTCTACACCTACAGCTGATGCTTTATAAAAATAATGAATATAAAAAGAAAATCTTCCTTTCCCGCACCCAAAGTCTACTAGTCGATCACTGCTCTTTAGCTGATAACTTTCAAATAATTTCTCTATGGCACTATATGGGGTTGGTTCGTAACGATTATAGTGCACCACCTTATTTCGTTCTTTTTGCACGCCTTTTGTGTTAATATTTAACAGTTTATCATAATAGTGTTCTTTCATTTGTTCTCCTCTACTACATTTTATTACAAAAAGAACCTGCTCCCCGTTATCTTGATGGGGGACAGGTCTGACTTATTTCACTGATAATCCATTAATTAGAAATTGAATTGTTGACTCAAGCTCACTCTCAGTATCCCATTCATTATCAGGTAATACTAAAAATAACGATACTAACGTCCCCATTATTGTTGTAATAATTAAACGCATAATTGTATCAGGAGATTCATCAACAATCTCCCCTTTTTTCTGGAAGTGCAGGATGATATTTTTGAATTTCTCATACACATGCTCTTTAAATAATCTAACATACGGCTCTTTCAACTCTTTATGATAGGAAATTTCCTGAATCAGTATTTTCACAACTGCTATATGTTTCTTGATAAATTCATAGCGGTTTGACGCAAGGTTTCGAATAAACTCTTCAAACGTCTCGTATTTTAACTCAAATACTTCATTTGCAAAATCCTTTGCAAAATGAGGACCGAGAAGCTTTGCCATAAGTGGGGAAACAATGGAAACCAACAGCTCTTTTTTCGTTTTATAATGGCGAAAAATCGTTCCTTCAGCTACTCCCGCTTTTTTGGCGATTTCATTTGTCGATGTTGCTGCAAAGCCTTTTTCTGAAAAAATCTCAATTGCTGCTTCAATGATTTTTAATTGCTTTTCACTAAACTTAGCTTCTTCATTCGCATCTAGCATTATTAATTCTTTTAGTGATTCATACTGTGTCATGACTCGTGCTCCTTTAACAGCCAAGGATATATCTATTATATACCTTGGTTACATGAAAGGACAATGTACGGCGAACCTTATAGATTCCGATGCTTTTTCAGTGCAAAATTATTTAAAAACATAAACAACATTGAAAATGCAAGTAATATCAAGAGGTTCATTGCGATCTCATCTATTCCTTTTCCTCGAATCATAATATCTCTCATCGCTTCTCCTCCGTAAGTTAACGGCATAACCATTCCAATTGAACGAAGCCAAGGGGACATTACATCCATGTTAAAAAGGCCGGAAAAGAACACCTGAGGGACGATGACAATCGGGATAAATTGAATCATTTGAAATTCATTTCGTGCAAAAGTAGATAGCAATGTCCCTAGTGTGAGTGCGGTAATTGATAACACAAGTGTCACAAGCATAACCAATCCAATCGATCCAAACATCATCATATCAAGCACATGAATCGAAAACCAAACAATAATAGCTGACTGCACCGTTGTAAAAAGTCCAAACCCTATTACGTAACCGACAACAATTTCCCACCTTCTAAGAGGCGTTGATAGTAACTTCTCAAGTGTCCCACTCGTTCTCTCCCTTAAAAAGGAAACACCTGCGATTAAAAACACAAAGAAAAAGACAAAGAATCCAATTAAGAAAGGTCCGGTGTTATCAAATATACCCATTTCTTCTGCCCCATAATAATAAGTAACCACTGGCTTAGCCCCTCCCACTTGTCCACCTAACACCATTTGAACGGTTTTAAGAACAGCTTGATTTACTGTTGGATCGCTGCCTTCAAGCGTAATTTGTGGACTAATGCCTAGTTGCATATAACCATCAATTTCTTTATTTCGTAAAGCTTCTATTAGTTCCTCTTCTTTTTTATATTGCATGATCACGGCGTTTTGTTCTTCAAAATTCATCACTACTTCATCATTTACATCGATGACACCAATCACTGGCTCGTATTGATCACTAGAAAAGACGAGTGAAATAAGCGTAAGAATAAAAATAGGTGCGATGACCATCATTCCTAGTGTCCGCTTATCCCGTAAAAACTGACGAATAATTCTTATGACAAGTGCTTTTATTCTCATTGTCTAGCACCTCCATACTGCAAAAATGCTCCTTCAATTGTTTGCATTCCTGTTTGTTTTTTTAATTCTTCAGGAGTCCCTTTTGCTAGTAAATTTCCATCTCGAAGCATTCCTAATCGATCACATTTTTCTGCTTCATCCATTACATGAGTCGTCACCACAATCGTCGTCCCATTTTGACTGAGCCTCCGCAATTCATTCCAAATCGATTGTCTTAGGACAGGATCAATTCCTACTGTTGGTTCATCAAGAATGAGAACATCGGGTTCATGCAATAACGAGATGGCTAATGACAACCTTCTTTTCATTCCCCCTGAAAACTGATTAATTGGTTTCTTGATATCATCATTCAAATTGACTAAATCAACGACATCTCGTATTCTATTTTTTCTTTGAGCCTTTTTCAGACCGTAAATAGATGCGAAAAACTCCAAATTTTCAAATGCATTTAACTCTCCATATAATGCATCTGATTGTGACATGAAGCCGATTTTGTTTATCACTTTAAATGTAGGCATTGTCATATCCAAAACGGTAATCTCTCCACAATCTGCTATATCGATTCCAGCCATCATTTTAACGAGTGTTGTTTTTCCAGCTCCTGATGGACCTAACAGACCAAAGATCTCTCCTTGAAAAACACTCATTGAAATGTTGTTTACTACTGTTTTATCCCCAAAGCGTTTGCTGATTTCAGTAGCATGAATGATGCGTGATGTATTCATCTAATCCCTCCTATCACAAAATAAGTGATTACTCACTTTATTTTACTTTAGGTGCATCCGATTGTAAAGTGAGTAATCACTTATTTATTCGTTTTATAAATATGAAAACAGAGCAACATTCACTTCTTGAAGTTTGCTCTGTTTTCATATTTACATTATTATTTACTAGCTTGAATAAGCCTAAATAACTGCTTATCCGTTATTCCAAATACTGAAGATGTCCCTGTAAAAAGCCTAAAAATGCTGCACTTAAACCTCCCGCTGCACCAGCTCCAGCAATCTTATCAATCTCTCTATCCAAATGATGATTAGCAACTTGTGCAAAATGTTTCAGTACTATGTCAAGCTCTTTCATCATTTCTTCTGTCGTGCTATGGCGTTACTCCCAGCTGAGGAAGATATACACCCTTTAAACAAATCAATCGCAATTAGGACTTTCATTTTTTAAGCCTCTCGCTCAAATTCGATTTCACTATGTACTTTGCAGGATACCAAAAGAATTACCAACTTTTTCAAGCACTGAATAGTGCCTGTACCCTTCTATAATAATTGTGATCAGTTCACTAGTATTACAGAGCCTTCACGCGTTTTATCATTTCATCAGTTACTTCTTTAGTAGAAAAATCACCTCCAATATCAGGAGTTAAAAACCCATCACTTGTGACACTCTCAATCACATCTAATAATTTAGACCCTAATTCTTCCTCTCCAAAATGATCCAACATCATTTTTGCCGTCCAAATTTGACCAATTGGATTAGCTATCCCTTTTCCAATAATGTCTGGAGCAGAGCCATGTACCGGTTCAAACATCGAGGGATACTTGCCATTCACATTAATATTAGCTGCCGGAGCAATTCCAACACTTCCCATAATTGCAGCACCAATATCTGTTAATATATCTCCAAATAAATTACTTGCAACAATACATCAAATCGTTTGGGCTGTGTCACAAAAAAGGCTGCTAGCGCATCTATATGCTGAGAATCTGTACGAATTTCTGGATAGTCTTTTGATACTTCTTTAAAAACCTCGTCCCAAAAAGGCATAGAATAAATGATCCCATTCGATTTTGTTGCACTCGTTACATGCTTTTTCCGTTTTGCTGCTAAGTCAAACGCAAAACGCATTGCCCGTTCTGTCCCTTTTCTAGAAAAAACAGCATTTTGAATCGCAATTTGCTCTTCACCTTGATAAATCGTTCCTCCGACTAAACTATATTCCCCTTCACTATTTTCCCGAACAACCAACAAATCAAAGTCTTTCGGATTAAGTAATGGAGATCTAACTCCTTTTAACGTTTTGGCAGGTCGAATGTTAATCACTTGCTCAAACTCACGGCGAATTTTAATTAACAATCCCCATAATGAAATATGATCTGTCACGAGCTCCAAATTCCCGACGGCCCCTAAGAAAATAGTATCGAACTCTTTTAATCTATCTAACCCGTCCTCTGGCATCATCTGCCCATGCTCTAGGTAATACTCACAACTCCAAGGAAATTCTTCAAAGGTAAAGGTTAGTCCTCCATGAACATCTGCAATCGCTTTCAAAACTTCTGTTGCTGCAGGCACGACTTCTCGTCCAATTCCATCACCAGGTATATTTGCTATTTTTAATGATCTCACAATAAATCTCCTCACTATTTAGAAAATTCAACCTTTTACTAACATAGTACTATCAAGTTATGATTACCGCAATTCGGGAGGTGTCAGGAAACGCCCGAATTAGAAAGAAGATTTCATCTCTAAAACAATAAGATCTTCCTTCTATAAACTTATAACAACAAGAAAACTATTATATAAATTAAAAGCGACCTTATTATCAATTTATGATAATAAAGTCGCTCAAATTATGTCATTTTTCATTACTGCAGAACCTTTCTACTCGGTAAGAGATGTTATAGTTTCTTTTTAGCTCCCCATGTACTGTTCAATCCAAGTACACTTCGCTTACTCAAATCATTGGATCCACACCCCTTCTGTTAGCCAATTATGTAGGCATAAAATTAAAAGGTTGTTGTACTGTGCTATCTCCTTTCTTAAATATTAAGTAGTGTTGCTTGTTACAATCTTAGAATAAATGATTGTCATTATTTTGTAAACATTCTAAATATTCCGTTATATATATTTTTTCCATTATTCTCTTCACTTATCTTATTTTTTCTACGACATTCTAAGTTTTTCAGTTTTATGGCGCCTGGCACCGCCCGAATGTTGTCGAACTACAATAAAGAAGTTCTCATCGATAAGACCTTCTACTCTCTAATAAACTATCAACTATTTCACAATTTTTCTTTTAGTAACCTAACCAACCCTAATACGTTGATATTCGATTTTTAGGGATCTCCTGCAATGGTTTGCCTTCTTTATAATATAGTTCATGTGTAAGAATAACATAAAAAATATGTGCATGATCATAACCATATTTACTGATTTTTTTATAAATCATCGACGCAATCGCATCATGTGTCTCTTGTTTTCGTTGAAACATAAAGATTTCTACAGAAGAGGGCGAGTTGGTAATTTGCTCAATCTCCAGAAGTTCTACTTTTACAATTTCTTTTGGCACATCTGCAATCACAGAAAATTCGTTTATAAGCATTGGTGTGATTGCTTCAATATGTTTTTTTTCAAACCCTTTAAATCGTAGAAATGGCATTCTAAATAACTCCTTCTTATAAGACTATCTAGATGAATTCGTGTTTGTCCTCATCCAATGTGATTATTCTTCTGATAATTCGGTTCTTTTAAAAGATAGCGTCCGTGCATCAAATGGTATACAACAATGCCTAAAAGTAAGATAAAAGATCCAGAATAGTAAAACGTATGTAAACTCGTTTCCGCCACTACCATTCCGACAATGAACGAACCTACTCCGATCCCTAGGTCAAAAATTGATAAAAATGTCGCCATTGCCAAACCTCTTCGTTCTGCAGCCGCCTTCTGAACAGAAATCGTTTGAAATGTCGGGAACAGCGTCCCCCACCCTAAACCGATGAACGCTCCAGCTAACAAGAACATAACGGTTGTCTCGGACATCGCTAATAGAAACATACCAAATGAAAAGATCAGAATCGATGGATACACAATGACATTCGCTCCATAAACGTCCAACCACTTTCCCGTAAATGGTCTAGACAGCAGCATAACTAAAGCATAAACAACAAAGAAATAACTAGACGCTTGTAAAAAACCAAGTTCCTCTGCGTAGACAGGAACAAAGGACAAAATCGATAAGCCCCATTATGATAGATAACAGGCTACATAAAACAACAATTCCAAATAACATACTTGTACTCCACTGATAAATAGCCGTTAAGCCAATGAACGGTCCTAATACAACTGCAAAATTAAAGGACAAAGCATAATAAAGTTCCTCATTATGTTCCCTTCCTCCGTCCGATTGTATTGGCTATATAATTACCTAAGTAATTATCAGCTTTAAATTATTTTTTCTCTTCATTAAAGACGATCCAAGTTTTCATTCATCTGTTCAATAACACGTCTAAAAATAAATAATTCATTCTCACTAATCCCAGCACTAGCTTCTGTTTCCATGACTTGCGAAGTTTTAAACAATTCATCATATTTTTCTCGTGCTTTTTGTGTGAGCATAACAAATCTCTCACGTCGATCTTGCCCAGACTCTCTTTTTATCCAGCCTTCTTCTTCAAGACGAGTTAACGTACGGGTAATCGTTGGGGCTTCTACATTTAAATAATGACTAATTTCAATTTGATTGACCTTTTCCTTGTCAGCTAAATAATAAATAATCGCCCATTGCGAGCTATAAAGTCCAAGAGGAGAAATTTGTTCATCTAATTTTTTCTTGAACTTACGTGCGAGCTGATTTACCACATGTCCATATAGCAAAGTCATATCTATCCCTACTTTCATCAAGACTATATAATTACCTAAGTAAGTATATAGTCTATGGACAGATCATTCAACCTTTTTGTTTTGAGTGTCTAAAGAAAACCATCAAGGGACCTATGGCAGAAAATACAGCAGAAGAAGAAAAAACGCTAGGTAATCCTAGCGTTGAAAGAAACACTTTCTTTAAATCTAATTCGTCACTTTTCAAACTCCTTCCGAGCTATTGTTTCCATGGAACTAGGTACACATAACTTTGTTCCAACTGGTACCCGATTTGGACTTTCAATATGATTATTAGCAAAAAGCAATGATTGCAATGAAATATGGAAACGGTTTGCTAACTCATGTAATGTTTCTCCCGGTCTAACAATATGAAAACGCTCCATTGGACAGTCGACATCAATGCTTGGAGGAATGCAAATTGCTTGCCCTATATGCAGATTGTATGGATTCAATTCACGGTTACGGTTTAAAATCGATTCGACAGTAACATTATACATTTGCGAAATATGATGCAATGTATCATTTGGTTTGATTATATATTGAAAACCATTTTGACACGGTGGCAAAGGCAAACAAATGGTTTGGCCAACGAGTAGATGGTTGTCATCGACACCTGGATTTGCCTGTTCGATTCCAATAATTGATATGCCATAGCGCTCGGCCAATTGATAAAAAGTATCTCCAGGTTGGACATAATATTGCTGGTCATACTGACACGTGGAATGCTGTCTTACATACGACCGTGAATAATTGTAATTATTTAAGATACAAATCCCTCCTCATTGGCGCGTGCCTTGTACTTGTCGAAATTTCGATTAACTGTGTCCTCATAATAGAAAATCTAGCAAATAAACAGCAAAAATAAATAGTATAATTATAACTATTATTACTGATTCATATGTCATTGAATAACAATCCATGCATGAGAATCAACAAAACAGGAGAATTTTTAAAGAAAGGAAATTGATGTGAATGGGATATTACGACCATGCAAAAGCACAGCGAACTACGCTTTATTCTATAATGGAAGAAAACATTTTACAGGATTTAAATCAAAATAAAAAGGATCATATATTTCAATATGCTAGTGATGAGGACACGTACATTCGAAAAAATACATACCTAATTTTAGGAAGGCTGTAGTAGAACATGCTGTCAGTATAATTCAAGACGTCCATGTACAGTATCAGGAGTTTAGTAGTAATAACGTTGAACAGGCAAAAAATTATTGAGGAACATATATAATTCACATTCTTTTACAAATAGCCTAGGGATAACCCCAGGCTATTAGTTAATAGTAATACGTACTTGTAACAACAAACAACTTTCTCGAAAAGTCGCTTAGGGTTTTCTACATCCCGCTTTCGTAACTTCGAACGTTTCACTAATTTCCACTCCATAATCGTCATACCAGAATCAAATGAATGGTCATATTCGGTTTGATAATTGTTTTGTCCCCTTTTCGAAGGCTTGCGGTATGCTCCCCCAGTCTGGTGGATTACTTAACCCAACTGAATATCCGACCCGTGAATCTTTTTAGAAATCCATGTTTGTTCGCTCCCTTCTTACTTTCTATAGACATGGTTAGAACGTTTCTGCATCAAAGTTTTGGAAGACATTTTTATCATAAATTGGAAATACCTCTCTTCCAGTTAAATGATTAATGATCACCTTATTTCGATGAACGGCTAGCCCTAAATTGGTTGATCCCACTCCATGAGAATGTGATATCCCACTATGTACATAAATCTGATTAGGAATGTCTAGACGTAAGCGATAATCAGCCTCAACCCTATATCTCCCCTGGTCATCCCAATGAATATAAGTCTTTATATTTTCAATAAATTCAGGTATATAAGGACGGTAGCCTGTCCCTACAATTACAACTTCACTTTCATGGATAAACTCTTTATTTTGTTGCCACTGATTACATAGAATTTCATATTCATTTCCTTTTGCTTGAATCCCTTTAACTTCTGTTAAAACTTGTAACCTTACATCCACCTCTTCACCGGAGACAGAATGCTCATAAAGCAAATTGTAAATATCAGTAATTGTATGCGAACTGATCCCTTTATAGAGTAAATCTTGAGATGCAAAGATTTTGTCTTTTTGTTCCTGTGAGAATTGGTAAAAATAATTCACATAATCTGGAGAGAATTGCTCTACACTCAATTTAGATTCTTCCATCGACAAAAAGCTTCGCGACCTTGTTATCCAGTTTAACCGATAATGATGATCCATCTGTTCTTTTAACAACTCTCGAAACACCTCAGCAGCACTTTGGCCTGAACCGATGACAGTAATTGATTTCGCTTCTCTGCAGCGTTTTTGACGATCAAGAAATTCAGAAGTATGAAAAACGTCTTCTGCAGGCAGACCTTTCATAGATTCAGGTATGACTGGAACACTTCCAGTCCCTAAAACAAGGTTCCTGCCTTTATAATTCATTGTTTCTTTTGTATGAATGTCTTGAACTTTCACTAAAAATATTTCCTCTTGTTGAATGTATTCCAACCCTACGACCTTTTTTCCAAAAAGGCAATTCTCCAATTCATTTGCAACCCACTGACAATAATCGTTATATTCTCTTCTTGGAATATCCAAGCGTTGTAAAAAATAAAAAGGATACAAGCGGTTTTCCTTAGCCAAATAGTTCAAAAAACTATATTGATTTGTTGGATCAGCTAATGTTACTAAGTCCGCCATAAAAGGAACTTGAAGCCTTGTTCCTACTATTAACATTCCTGGATGCCACTCAAAATGTGACTTTTTATCGAAAAAGATTGATTTCACTTCATAAAGATCCTCCAGTAAAGCTGCAAGGCTTAAATTAAAAGGTCCAATCCCCACTCCAATTAAATCATGTACTTCATTATCCATACTGCCTTTCCTCCTCTAAGTCTTCTTTTTACTATTATTAGGAAAAACATAAAAAGAATTCTTAGTGCCGGGCTTTTACTGGACTTTTCAGCTGCCAATCCTGTCATTACGTTACTAATTCCAGGTATTCACTCTCTTGCAAGTTGAATAGAAACAACCTTACATTCAAAACCTATAAAAAAAGAAGAAGGTGACACATTATGAAAAATATCTCTCTTCAAGTAGAAAAAATGAGTTGCGGGAATTGTCTTTCAACTGTTGAAAATGCATTGAAAGGGATTAATGGGGTTAGTGAAGCAAAAGGATCATTAAAAAATAAAACTGTAACCGTTTTGTATGATGAAACGATAACAGATGTAGTACATATGGCAAAAGCTGTTAGGCACGCGGGCTACTTAATCATTTAAGCATACCTCCCACTAACTTTGATTGATAAAGTTTAGTGGGAGTCAAAGTTACGCCATCAATTTTTTTGATCAATAATACATAATACTTCTTAACATTCATAAGTGCAACAAGGTCTCTTTCTCGTAAAGAGCGCTTTAAATGATTGCAACCATCCATTTGCCACTGCCATTCTTCTGTCATTTTTGAAATTGACCTCTTGGTAAGAACGACTCGCTTCGCTTTGCCGATACTCAACTTCAGCCTTTGTAAAAGGATCATAATTCATCATTATTGTTTTCCTCCTTTTGACTACTAACTAATCAATTTTTTTTGATATACCTTATTATATTCAGAAAGGTATGTTTTGGCAATTAAAACATCAAAAAAAATTGATTTATCTTCAATACATTTAACCACCAAAAATTCCTGCCCATTTAAGTAAGAAAGGACAGGAATGATAATTATTTTAAAGGGTAGGATTCTCTAATCGGTAGAACTGATCATACTCATCAATCAGCTTTAAATCAAGATCAGTAATTCCATTTGCTCGCCATGAAGAGAGCTTAATCGTAATAACTACATAATCAATTGATATAAATGGATGGTGATTTTCTTGTTCTGAAAGCTCAGCCACCTTGTTCACAAATGAAATACCATTCAGATATGATCGGAAGCGATATTTTTTAATTAACCATTTTTCATCCGACACCCTCCAGCCTTCTACGTTTTTGATCTTCTCATTTACTACACCAAGAGCTATCTTTTCCATTTTAACCCTCCTTTCTTTCATTCAATAGAAAACTACTCATTTACCGGGGCTTTCTTGCTTCTGTTCACCCATTTTTAGTCTCTGCCGACTTTCCATATTTGATAAAAAAGGAAAGAATTAAAGCAAACAACGAAAGAACTGATACGACTAGAAACGCTATATTTACACCATGAATGTCAGGGTATGAGATGTCTGGGCGATGCTCGGCAGACATCGCAGTCGTTGTCATTACAGTGACAAGAATTGCCGTCCCTACAGATGCGGCCATCATTCTCATCGTATTGTCCATAGCAGCACCGTGTGGAATTAATCGTTTTGGTAGCTGGTTTAATGCTGCGGTTTGAATCGGCATCATAACCATAGATAAACCAAACATACGCACCCCGTACATTACCGTAATATATGTAAAGGATGTTTCATGACTTAAATTAATAAAAGCGAACGAAGAGGCTGTCATAATAATTAACCCAATTAACACAAGCCAACGTGCTCCTATTTTATCAAAGATACGTCCATTGATTGGTGACATAACCCCTGTAATTACCGCTCCTGGTAAAAGGGCGAGACCTGCTTCAAATGCCGTAAATTCCCGCATGTTTTGCATGAATAAAGGCACTAACGTTTCTACTCCGATTAATCCCATGAAGGCGATCATTCCAATCACAACAGCAAATGGAAAAATCGAATACTTAAACACTCGAAACTCAAGCATCGGGTGCTCCAATCTCAGTTGACGAATGATAAACCAAATAAGTGCTAGAACTCCAATCGCTAGCGAAGCCAAGGTAATGATATGGGTCCATCCATTATTCCCTGCAGAAGTAAATCCGTAAAGTAACCCTCCAAAACCAAAGGAAGACAACATAATTGACAGTACATCCACTTTTGGTCTGGTTACTTCCGTTACATTCTTCAAAACAAAAAACGCAATAATAATATCAATTATAGCAATCGGCAAGATAATAAAGAACAAGAGGCGCCATGAATAATTAGACGTTATCCATCCCGACAAGGCTGGACCAATCGCAGGAGCAAAAGAAATAACAAGGCCAATTAACCCCATCGCTGCCCCTCGTTTATTCACAGGGAAAATCATTAAAAATACGGTTGTCATTAGTGGAAGCATGACACCTGCTCCAGCTGATTGAATGACCCGTCCAAGTAGTAACACTTCAAAATTAGGTGCGAGCCCAGCAACCAACGTTCCAAAAGCAAAAATGCTCATAGCGGTAATAAAAAGCTGCCTTGTTGTAAATCGTTCCAACAAAAAGGCACTAACAGGGATCATCACCCCATTCACTAACATAAAAACGGTTGTAAGCCACTGTGCACTATTCGCCGTAATATTCATTTCTTGCATAATTGGCGGTATCGCTGTAATCATTAATGTTTGATTTAATATGGCGATGAATGATCCAGCAAGCAAAAGCGCCACAATTGTCGATTTTTTATACTCAGTTGTTTCCATTTCTTTCCCTCATTCTTTTTATTTTCACGATAATGGCAGGCTCAGTTCATACTTTATAGAGTACACGAATCGTTACTAATAATCTATTATTTCGAACTTCTAAATTTTTTCTATGCACAACTTTAAGGGGGTGTTCAAAAAGGTCTCGTTTTGACCTTTTTGGACACCCCCGAAGCAATGAGCGAAGCCGCTGCCTTTTTTTCACTTTTAAGATATCACTTAGTTAACTTCTATTATATCAGCAGGAATTCTTAGGACAAGTTTTGCACATCTTCCGCGTTTCAGATTCATAAGAAAAGCAACAAGTCCTTCTTTTTCGAACCATACTACCATCCATCATTTGTTTATCATGAAAAAATTTAGTTATAGGATTTCTATTATAGTTTCCGAACAGAGAACTATCAGCGTTGTACAATAGATAATGAAAATCATCTTTAATCCTTTTTCTTGTTAACTCGGGAAAATCTTTGTCTAACAACGTTTCATACAACCAAAAAAGATAAATAGCAGTATTTTCCCAAAGGGTTTGTTTAGGGATTTTGCCGATTTTTGAAAGTTCCTCCCAAATGACATTCAAGTGATCAGCAAACAACTCTGTTATAACCTGCTCTCGTAACTCTTCTCTTTCCTTTATCGTACTTGGAGAAACAACCGTTTGATCCATAAGATAAAGCTCTGGCAGCCAATACTCTTTGGACCCAGACGGCTCAAGACTGACATGATCGATTGATACATTCACCCTTTTATTCAAAGCTGAAAAGGAATATAGTGCCGGAACAACAATTAAATAACTATAGCGCTTAGCAAACATGGAAGCTGCAACCATTAAATTAGGTGCGTTCAACTTTTGTTGGACTCTATCCATATAATTTTTCAAGAGAACGTTATTTGTTAATTCTCTGATTGGAATCGTTAACGAATCTCCTTCACCTTTTTGAAAGCAAACACGAAATTCACGAAGGCTTTGCTGTTCATCCAATTTTAGCGGAAGGCATTCCATCGTTTTCACCCACTTTATTAACTAAACACCGCCCTTTTCCATAAGGAATACATAATGGTGTACCGAAAATAGGATCATTCGTAACTTGGCATTCCATTCGAAACACATCTCTTACTAGGTTACAAGTAATGACATTTTCAGGCTTTCCTTGAGCATAAATCGTTTTATTTTGAACAGCTACAATATTATGAGCATAACGACAGGCTAAATTTAAGTCATGGAGAACCATTACAATCGTTCGATTCTCTCTTTCATTTAAGTCAAATAACAAATCAAGAATTTCAATTTGATGCGTCATATCTAAATACGTTGTTGGCTCATCTAATAAAATTGTATCTGTATCTTGAGCAAGCGTCATTGCAATCCAAGCTCTTTGACGTTGACCTCCTGATAGAGAGTCAACTTGTCTTTCTGCTAGTTCCGTCATTTGTGTCGCTTCTAAAGCTTCGTTAACTTTCCTCTCATCTTCTTCAGACCATTGTTTTAGCCAGTTTTGATAAGGATACCGTCCTTGTTTCACTAATTGTAAAACAGTTAGACCTTCAGGCGCCTCTGGACCTTGCGGAAGAATAGCCAATTGTTTGGCAATCTCTTTCGTTTGCATTTTCTGAATCGTCGTTCCATCGAGAATAATTGAACCTGTTTTTGGCTTCAATAATCTTGCAAGTGATCGTAGTAACGTAGATTTCCCGCAACCATTTCCACCAATAAAAACGGTAATTTCACCTTTAGGAATTTGCAAATTAAGATCCTCTATAATAATTGACTCACCATAACCAAGTGTTAATGCCGATGCTTCTAGACTCATAACATGTAACTCCTTTCTATTTAAAGGTTTCTATGTTTATACAATAAGTAAATAAAATATGGAGCTCCTATTACTGCCGTAAAGACACCAGCAGGGATCTCACTTGGACCAAAGAACACTCTTCCGATTAAGTCTGCAACCATCACTAATATTGCACCGATTAATGCAGAAACTGGGAGTAATGCTCCAAAGGAGGAACCGACAAGTTTTCTAGAAATATGAGGTGCTATTAATCCTACAAACCCAATTCCACCTGCAAATGCAACTCCTCCAGCTGCAAAACCAGTACTTATAAGGAGGAGGACCATGCGCTGACGCCCGACTGCACTCCCAACACCCATTGCAACGGAATCACCTAACTCTTGTACATTTAGATGTCTCGTAACCATAACTAGGATGATAAGTAAACAAATTGTCCATGGTAATAAAGTCGAGACATTTTCCCAGCTTGCCCCGTAGATTGATCCCGTTAGCCAAATGTTGGCTTGGCTTGCCCGGTAAATCGGACCTAATATCATAAATAATGTAGTTAATGCTTGAGTTAAGGCAGATAAACCAATTCCAATTAACACTAATCGAATCGGTGATACCCCATTTTTCCACGCTAATATATATATAAGAAAGGCAATTGCCGTAGCACCGATAAAGGCAGCTAATGGCATCCATTTAATGCTTACGGTTAATGCATTATTCTCATCACTAAAAATGGCTAAAAAGGATACAACAGCTACTGCTGCTCCTCCCGTAATCCCAATAATATCGGGAGAAGCCAAAGGATTCCGAACAATTCCTTGTAACATCGCTCCTGAAATAGCGAAGGAAATTCCAACTAGAATCGCTATGATAATTCTAGGCAATCGAAACGAATTCACAACGAGACGCTCCGTGTCTGGTCCATAACCAAACCACGCCTTTACTACATTGATTGGGCTAATCTTCATATCACCTAACCCAGCGCTAACTAATGCTATAAGAATGGTCAAAATTAGGAGTACAAGGATGACAATTAAACTTTTGCGGTCAACTAAAAAGGATATGTTTTCTTTTCCAAAACGAAATGCACGATACTTAGTAAACTTCACGATTTAGTCAACCCCTTACGTGCAATATAAATGAAGAATGGAGTTCCAATAATCGCCGTCATGACCCCAACCGGAATTTCTTGCGGCATGATAATATAACGAGCACTAATATCGGCTACAAGCAACAGACACCCTCCGATAATGGCACAGTAAGGAATCAGCCAGCGATGGTCAATGCCTACAAAAAAACGAGCAAGATGAGGAACCATAATCCCAACAAAACCAATTGGTCCTGCTATTGCGACAGACCCTCCTGCAAGAAGAATAACGATGACAGCAGTAACTAATTTAATGAGTACGGTCTTTTGACCTAATCCTTTTGCAACATCTTCCCCCATCGATAAAAGATTAATATGGCGTGCGAGTATCAATGAGCCAACCCAAGCAATCGTCAGATATGGCAATACACTTTGTAAGTATTCAAGCTTTCGTCCTTGTACAGAGCCAGCCAACCAGAATAAGACTTCCTCTAATGCTTTTTCATTTAATACAAGCATTCCTTGCGTTAAGGAGGAAAACAAAGCCCAAATTGCAGCGCCTGCTAATGTGAATTTCATCGGCGTTAATCCATCTCGCCCTAATGAACCGATAAAGTAGACGATGATAGCTGCCACAGCAGCTCCTAAAAAAGCAATCCAAATAAAGGCTCCTAATGAAGTAATCGAAAAAAAGGAGACAGCAAAAACAATAAAAAAGCTAGCTCCAGCATTAATTCCAAAGATTTTTGGATCGGCTAAAGGATTTTGCGTCAATGCCTGCATTAACGCACCTGCAATTCCAAGACTAGCTCCAACCGCAGCGGCAATTAAAGCCCTTGGCATCCGCACTGTTTGAATAATAAGGTGTTCATTCGACCCGTCATACTTTGTATAGGCTTCAATTGCTGTAGTCCACGTTGTATTTGTGTATCCATAAACAATACTAAAGCAAATAAATAAGAGAAATAATAAGAATCCAAGTAAAAGTCCAAGAACTTTTGCTCGTTTTGTTTGTAATAACATGATGGTGACTCCTTCTTTAGTATAGTGCAATGTCTCCTATTTTAATTTCTACTTATTTATAACGTCATGTTTCTATGTCTATTAGTTTATTGCAAGTGATAACTATTGTCAATGATTACGAGAATCACTTTCAATTATGTATTGACATATGACAGAACAAACTTTAATATTGTAACTGCAAATGAAATTTATTATCAATTACATAATATTTGGAGGGAATTACTATGATCGAAAAATCAATGAAGTCGATTCTTATTGCACTAATGCTTACACTTATCTTAGCTTTAACTGCTTGCGGAAATAATTCTGAAGAAACGACACCAGAAACTTCAGACACTGAAATAGAAAATAATGCAGAAGCCGAAACAAATAACACTGCTTATACGGTTGAACACGCCATGGATACGACCGAAATTGAGAAAACACCTGAACGAGTCGTGATCTTAACAAATGAAGGAACAGAAGCTTTACTAGCATTAGGTGTTACACCAGTAGGAGCAGTTTCATCTTGGACTGGTGACCCTTGGTATGCGCATATTAGTGATCAAATGGAAGGTGTTCAAGAAGTAGGAACAGAAAGTGAGCCAAACCTAGAAGCGATTGCTGCCCTTAAACCTGATTTAATTATCGGAAACAAAATGCGTCAGGAAGCTGTTTACGAACAATTAAGCGCCATTGCACCAACTGTCTTTGCAGAGTCCCTTAGAGGAAATTGGAAAATTAATTTCGAGCTTTACGCCCAAGCTCTTAACAAAGAGGAAGAAGGCCAGCAAATCTTAGATGAGTATGCTGACCGCATTGTTCAATTCCAAGAACAAGCTGGAGATTTAGTAGATTTAGAAGTTTCTATGATCCGTTTCCTTGGTGGCGATGTTCGTATTTATCAAAAGGATTCATTCTCAGGAGTCATTCTTGAGGAGATTGGTTTTAACCGTCCTGAATCACAAGATGTCGATGAATTTGCTATTATGGGAGCAACGAAAGAAATGATTCCAGACATGGACGGTGATATTCTGTTTTACTTCACATATGAAACAGGTGACGGCGAAGGATCAAAAGTAGAACAAGAATGGTTAGATGATCCCCTGTTCCAACAGTTACCAGTTGTAGAAAGTGGAAATGCGCATAAAGTGAGCGATGAAGTTTGGAATACAGCAGGTGGAGTTATTGCTGCTAATCTTATGATTGATGACTTAGAAAGCAAAATCCTCGATTAATTTAGAAATACAGCAAGTAAAATACGAAAATACAATAACAATAAGAGGACGAAATCTCAACGGTTTCGTCCTCTTATCGTTATTTCTTTTAGGAATCAGCAAATAATTAGGAGCTGCATCCTGTTATGGTTTTATAATAGATAACACCTATTGGTTGGTTTTCTATTCAGACCTCTCTATCTTTGTTGAAAAATGTGACATTTCCTTAGAGATGGGTTTCTTCGGTTGGTTAGAACTTGCTGCATGAACAGGTTGTAGCTGATTAAGTTGTGTGTAAAGTTCTAATTGCACTTTTTCATGATCGCTAATTTGTCCTGATATTGTCGACGTAATATCTACAAGTTCCTTAAAACTTTCCTTAATTTGTTTTTGGTCTTCTTCATTCTTCTTCACTTTCTGAAGTAAATCATCGTGATCAACCTTTTGTAATTCAAATTGTTGAATTACTTCATCCTGTCTTACTTTTTGGTTTTCTTGTTCGCTTTCTACCTTTTTAGATAACAATTCCTGGGACATTAAACGATTGCTATATTGATTGATTTCAGTAAATAGATCTTCATTTGCTTGCTCTATACAATTGAGTCGCTCTGTTAATGTTTTTTGATTATCAGCAAGCTTTAAAAGCTCTAATTGTAAGGCACTTCTCTCTTCTTCATACTTTTCTAACTTGTTCACTAACTCTAGTTCTAGATCATTTTTTTGCTTATTTATATCTTGAATGTATTCATGCATTGTTTGAAGGTTTTGATTTGCGCTGTTTCCCTGTTCATTTAAAGCATTTGAAAGTTTTCCATATAGACTTGAAAGTTCTTCATTTCTTTGATCATAGCTTTTTTGCGATTGTTGCAATTTTTCTTCCATCATTTGCAGAGTTTGGATTGTGCTAGTCTCTTGTTCTTTTATTAGATTCGTAAGTTCTTCATTTATCTGTTCTTTACTTACAACTGTTTGGTTCACCATTTTTTGTATCTCTTGCAAGGTTTGGGTAGTGTTATTCTCCTGCTCTTTTATCAGAAGCGGAACTTCCTCATGTTTCTGAATAAGATGCGCTTGTGTTTGTTGCAGACTTTGCGTTGTGGTCTCCAACTGGTTTAATTGAGTTGAAAGGTCTTCGTGCACCTGCTCATGCGACTCTAGTCTGTGCTGCAGTTTTTTGTTCTTTCCTTGTAACTTATCAGTGGTAGATTCCTGCGCTTTTATTTTACTAGAAAGCTTTTTGTGAATCTTACTATGACTATCAACGGTTCGTTCGTATTTCTTGTTCCTTTTCGCCAGTTTTTGTGTCATTTTCTCCTGATCTTCTAATTGGTTCAGCAATTTTTTATTAAACTGACTAAGAGTTCTTATTGTTTGTTGGAAATCACTCATTTGAGACTCTATACTATTTGAGTAAAAGATATTTTGATTGACATGGTCTTTTTTTTGCACATATACATTGGGCTTCAAAGTATTCTCATCATAAAAATTGCCCACAACAGCACTCACTCCTTGCTATCCAAGATACAGTTAGTCTATGAAATCAATGTGTGTTAAGTGCCTGATAATTTACTAACTGTTGTGGTTGCGAGCAATGATTTTCGAGATGCCCCTTTTATTTAAAACCATTTCTTGACAAAAGTGATAAAGGCAAGGGTTTCCCCCTTACCTTTTTCAAAGACCTATTCTTTTATCCCTTCAAGCCATTCTTTATAACATTCATTGCACAGAGGTTTATCAACATGTTCATTTTGCTGGACAAATACGCCATGGTAATAAGTATCTTCAATTGTGTTGTTACAATAAAAACATTGCTCATCCATTTACGTTTTCCCCCTATTGATAAGCTTGTTTATATGATGTACAAAATTAAGAAAAAAATGATATTACTTTCATGTCATCTTTGGAAAAAAACACACATCACATTTGGGAAACAAAACGAATTTATTTTCAAGATTTCGCAAAAAATATTACTTGAACACAAACCAAAAAAGCGACTAATTTCTATTGTCGAAATGTCGCTTCCATAAAAGAGTTTTTTCAAAAAGGTAAAGTTCGACCTTTTTGTGCGGTAGACGCAATGGCTCCGCTCGCCGTGCGCTTTTTGAGAAGTTCGCTCAAAAAGCTTTAAACATTACGGCGGCTTCGCTCATTGCTACGAGTTTTTTCAAAAAGGTAAAGTTCGACCTTTTTGAAAAAACTCTTAAATAATTCCTTGTATTCTTAAAACAAGTTCGGCAATTAGTGCCGATCCGATGAAGGTTCCAAATAAGACGAATGCTGCAACGACAAACGTTCTCCATCCTAATGTAACAAAATCAGACCATGTGCGTCCAATGGCTATACCGGCATATGCCAATATTGGTGTCGTTAAGGCTAAGAGGTTCACTTCGTTTGTCCAAGTAACAATAGAAGCAGATCCTGGCATCCATGGCATCGATACAACTATACCAATAATGGCAATGTAGGCCACACTAGGAATTTGAAATGGTAACAGTTTGTGGATAATTAATCCAACAAGACAGATCAGAACCAAGACAATCATTCCTGGAATTGCCTGTAGGGGCATGACATCATATCCAATCCAGTTCCCAAGAGTAGCAACAACCCCAAAAATCACTAATAATAATGTCCATTCTTGAATATTTTTTAGCATGCTTACGCCCCCTTCCCTGTATTTTGATCTAATTTTTGATTTTTTCTTTTTGTTAAAATTGAATATAATTTCTCCGTTAATGGTAGGCCAACAAAAATACTTAAATACAAACCGGTAGATAATGATAATAGATTACTAGCACCTGCAAATGCAATAATATCATTTTCAAGAGCAGGAAAGGCAGCAACAAGGGATCCACTAGCTGCAGCCATCATACTTCCACTTCCAATCCCTGATGCCATTGCAAAAGATAGTGGATGAAGAGGAGTTAATGTAGCTAAAAATCCTGAAATCAAGCCCATAAAAACAGCACCGAAAACCGTTCCGAAAATATAAATCGCCATGACTCCTCTACCCTCGGGTGAGTTGAATCCATATTTGTCCATAATTAAGCCAACATTCGGTTCACGTGCAACTGAGTGAGTCATTCCAATACTCTCTCTTTTTAAACCAAGCATGATCGCAATTGGTAGGGCAATGAAGATTGTACCTAGGTTCCCTAACTCTTGAAGCAACAGGGCTGGACCTGCAGCTATGATGTCAGGCAACGATGGTCCGATAATGACCCCAATTTTTGCAATCAACAAGGTGACTCCAAGTATGATTAGTGGTTCTGCATTTTTTGATTGTTTATCTTTGATTAGCGGTGTAAAGTATAAAATCAACCCAAGTATTAGTGCATAAAGCATCGGTAGTAATAAAATTACGCCAGGACCAACTGAAAATTGGTGAGTACCAATTCGTTCGGTTAGTAACACAAGTACAAAGACAATTGCATGAAGACGCCAATCTTTCCATAGGTTCTTTCGTTCTTCTGTCATCCCAATCCCTCCTTTTATCGTGATGAATCTAAATGTTTAATCGTTTTTAGTAATGTTTGAACGATAATCCGCACAGTATCTGGAATAATATCATCGTTCGCTAAAAATGCTGGATCATGCCATTGTTTAGTAATACCTTTTTCCTCGTCACCTGTTCCTACCCAAAAGAAACACCCAGGTCGATATTGTTGATAGAGCGAAAAGTCCTCTCCACCCATCGTTGGCTCTGGCTGAACGATGGCATCTCGCCCTACAACTTCTTCCGCGGCTTCTTGAACAATATGAGTCATGACTGGATCATTTTGGATCGCTGGCACTTGTGGAATAAAATCAACCTGAGCATCTGCGTTGTATCCTTTTGCAATCTCACATGCAATTCTCTTTATTAATTCAGGTAGTATTTGCCTTACTCTTGGATTAAAACTTCGAACGGTTCCAATTAATTCAGCTTCGCCAGCAATCACATTATGAGTTGTTCCTGAGATGAACTTCCCAATCGTTATCACAACAGGTTCAAACGGATCAATATTTCGACTGACAGCTGATTGAAGGCCCATGACTACAGCTGAACCTGCAACTACCGAATCAACGGTATTCTGGGGGATTGCACCATGTCCACTCTTACCAGTAATTTTAATGTGCAACGTATCAACAGCTGCCATTAAATTCCCTTCTGTTAAACCTATTTTTCCAGCTGGGATTCCAGGTTGATTATGAAGACCGAAAATAGCTTTAATTTTTCCATCTTCAAAAAGCCCGTTCTCAATTACTTCTTTGGCTCCTTGAGTTGTTTCTTCAGCCGGTTGAAAAATAAATTGTACCGTACCATTAAATTGATCGCGGCTTTCTGCTAAGACAAATGCTGCTCCAAGTGCAAGTGTCATATGTAAGTCATGTCCACATGTATGAGAAATGCCCTCATTTTTTGACGAGTAAGATAGCCCCGTTTGTTCAATAATTGGTAAGGCATCAATATCAGCCCGAAAAGCAACTGTTGGTCCTGGACCTTTTAGTCCCTCGATTTCAGCAATGACTCCTGTTTTCATTTTTGTCGGCAGAATACGATACCCTGAATCTAGCAACCACTTTTTCAACCGCTCAGTCGTTTCGAATTCTTTTGAACTAACTTCTGGGTATCGGTGAAGTTCTTGTCGTATCTCAATAAGCTTTCCTATAAGATGGTCTATATTTGTTAATTGAATTTGTTCCATCTATTACACACCTCCTTAAAACGTTCATGTAGAATAATTATAATGTTCAGAAAAAGCAATGAATATATGGAAGTAAACAATAAAATTACTTAATTTTTGTGTCTACCCACATAGATACGATACGCAACGACAAGATTAATCCAATCATCGTCTCTTTCTAATGAAATTTGTAAGGTGCGTTCAATTTTTTTTAATCTATGATATAACGTATTGGGATGGATATGTAATTGCTCAACTGTACGTTTATGATTTTTATTTGCTTCAATAAAACAAGTGAGCGTAGTGAAATAAACTGATTCCATTGAAAACAGATCTCCTAGCTTATCCTGTACATAATAATCTAGTGTTGTCTGATCGACTTTTTGTATTAATCGCTCTACACCTAGTTTCGAATAAGTAATGACTTTCTCAGTTCCTGCTACTTTTCCATAACGAACAGCATCTACTGCTTCTCGGTAAGAGTTTCCAAGTTGGAAAAGAGATCCTGTTCTTCCAACCCCATATACAATCCCTTTATAGATAGCCCATTTCCCTTCAATAAATGTTGTTATTTTTCCGACAACATCTTCTTTTTCTGTTACTGGAACAACCAAAATAACGCGAAACCCACGTGTGAATACAAAACTAAATTGACTTACTGATCGACTAATTTCTTCAGTAGACCTGATAAACCGTTCTTTGTCCCTGATTGCTTGTTCTTTCCATAACGGATTCTCTTTTCCTTCCATTACGATACAGACAAAATCCCATTCTGTATTCCAGTTAAAATGTTTTGTAATTTGCTTTAAATCTCCTGAAGGAACACCATCCACTATTTGTTGAAATACCTCTTCACGAAAATGCAACTCTTTTTCATAAAAAGCATTTTGTTTCACTATTTCAAGCGACAAAGCGGTGGCAGCATGTTCAAGAGCGACTTGTTCAAGAGTGTTCAACATATTCAGATCTTTTTCCACCTGAATATAGCCTAGAGTTTCTTTTCCTCGTATAATTGGAAAAATATTATTCCGAACGTCGGCACCCTTTTGCTCGGTAAATTTTGTTATCATTCCAAGAATACGAGACAATAAGGATATGATTGTGCCAATTCCCCCACCTTCTAATGATACGTTCGTAAATTTCTGGTGGATCTCAAATGAATGCTCCAATTGTTGATTCTTTTCTTTTATCGTTCGAAAAAGATCAGAATTCACAATGGCAATTGCACTTTGATCAGCAATCATTTCAATAATACTCATATCGTCTTCTGTAAAACGGCCTTCGTTTTCAAAGTTATCAACTAGTAATACTCCCAGGCATTTCTCTTGATAAAGCAACGGCACACAAAAAGCACTTTTTACTTGTCTTTCATACACACCTTGGAAGTAAAAGTGAAAATTTCTCTCGGACATGCTCTCCATGTTTTTTTTCACATCACCTTCTTCGGCAAACAAATAGGATTTTTTATTCAGAAATGCTTTTCCTGTAATCGATTCTCCAGGAGCAAAGGCGATATTGTCCATCATGTTCCTGTTTATGCCGACACCCTCTGCGACTTTTAACGTATTTTCCTCAGGATGATACAAATAAAGAATAACCGTATCAGAAATTTCAATTAAATCGTTAGCAGCTTTAACGAGCGTATCTAAAACTGTTTCAATTTTTAATGATTTTGTCAAAAGTTTCGTAATCTCAAGTAACTTTGTCATTTTTTCATGATTCTCATTTGAAACCAATGAAAACATCCCCCCTTGTTAATTTAATTCCTTTATTACACTTTCAGTAACCAATAGGTATATAATATTCTCTAACTTTTCTTTGCTATCTTCATTCACTGGTTGCTGTAAGTAAACCTTTTCTAGTTTCTCAAAAGTAGACATTTTCTTTTCCGCTAATTTTATGTACTCGGCTTTTGTAAGCTGTCCATTTTTCATGTGAATCATAAATTCTCTCCCTGCATCATCATACTTGATGGCGCTTTTGAAATTCTTGAATCCACTCTGTTCAAATCGCTCGATAAAATCCATAATCCGATAAGCATGCATTGCAGACTTAGAATCATAACCGAACTGTTCAACTAAATGGCATGTGCCTTCGTTCCCTTTTTCGAGATACTTTGTCTTGCTATAATACATTCCCTTACACGCTTTGTAGAGGTAGGGGATATTCATTGCTGCGATTTCGTTTTTCATATCAAAGATTTGATCAATTGACTTTTTGATCCAACTGTTTTTATTTATCGTTACGTCGCTAGAGAAAAGCACCTCTACAAAATTAACATTTGATTTCCAAAAAAGGCTAACCAGTTTTCTTATGTCATGATAATCTTGATCTATCGTTTCACCGACAATACTTGCAGTATATACCTTGCTGTAGTAAAGGTCTGAGAATGTTGGCAAGACAAAAACTTTATAATCTTTGTCTGACTCTGCAGTCGTTAAATTGTAATTCGCGGATCCAACTAATGCCTTTAATGCAACTACTCGCTCCATTCAAATCCCCTCCTGTCTACTATTGTTCCTGAATAAAGAGTCCTCAAACAGAAAACAACCCCACTAGTCTTTTTAGATTCACTTTCACAAAATATTCAACGTTATACGTACGATCTAATCATCCATGATACAATAATTTCTGAAAAGGTGGATGATACAACATGTTACGCTCTTATTTGCTTCTTACTATTACTATGTTCATATTTTCGGGAAACATTTTAATTGGAAAAGCCTTAAGTGATTTATCTCCGATTACGATGACTTTTTTTCGCTGTCTAATTGCCTTTCTTATTCTGCTGCCTTTAGGGTGGAAAGATCTGAAGAGTAATCGCACGCTATGGATGAAAGAGTGGAAACCAATTGCTGCCCTTTCTTTAAGCGGTATACTATTCTTTAATTTATTTTTGTATGCCTCTTTGCAGTTTACATCTTCTTCGAATGTTGCCGTCATTGAAACAACGACACCTGTATTTGCAATCATTCTTGGGATGGTGTTTTTAAAAGAAAGGCTAAACGGTCTGCAATTTTTCGGAATCTTTTTATCATTAGCTGGGGCTTTATGGGTTATTACAAAAGGATCTTTAACAGTTTTGACCGAACTGCAATTTAACCTCGGAGATGTCCTTGTCGTTCTTGCCGTCATCGCGTGGGCTGTTTACTCTCTATTAATCAAGCAACATAGTCACAAGTTCCCATTATACGGAAGCCTTGCTATTATGGTCTTTTTATCGATAATTGTCTTGTTTCCTTTTGCTGCATATGAGTCGAGAGAAGGAATCGTTCATTTACTCGAACCAAAATTGATTTTGGGACTGCTTTATTTAGGGACCTTCCCATCGGTCATAGCGTTAATCTTCTGGAACAAAGGAGTAGCTGCGATTGGACCATCACGCGCGTCAATCTTTTTAAATTTGCTACCTGTCTTTACGATCATTGGAGCCGTTTTCTTTTTAAATGAAACAGTGACCATTGCTCAAATAGTTGGGGGAGCTGTCGTTATTGTTGGAGTTTATCTTTCGACCAAAGAAAAATCTGTCAAGACACATGAAGCATTATCACAAGAAAAAGAAATGCATGGGTAACAATAAGAAATGCTCAGACAAAAGGCATCCATAGCTGGATGCCTTATATAATTACTACTTAATTACTTATCTCCTATTTCACCTAGGTCCCTAATTGTTTGATTTCGCGTAATTCTATTCTGAATGACTCGTAACCTGATCAAAAAGCCAACTGCCGCACACGTTAACCCTAAAATAATTCCAATCCAAAATCCAAACGGTCCAAGATCTGTATACGCCGCTAGCAAGTAACCTGAGGGTATTCCAATTATCCAATACGATATGAACGCCGTAATAAACGGAACCTTTACATCTTTATACCCTCTTAATACGCCTTGCAGCCCCGCTTGAGCAGCATCTGAAAGCTGATAAAAAATCGCGATGATGAAAAATTGACCAGCTAGTAAGACTACTTCCCTGTCTTCTGTATAAAGGTAGGCAATGGGTTCACGGAAAAAATATAAAAAAACAGACCCTATTGCCAAAATACCAATCCCACCTAGGACACCAAGATTGCTGTATTGTCTAGCTGCCTGCAGTCTCTCTCCACCAACCGAAAAACCGACAACGATCGTTAAAGCCATGGAGATGCTTAACGGGATCATAAACATAAGCGACGTAAAGCTAAGCGCAACTTGGTGTGCTGCAACCGTAATCGTTGTAAACATCATTCCAATTAATAACGTCACAATAGAAAAAATACTCGCTTCAAAAAAGATCGAAAGTCCGATTGGAATCCCAATTGCAAGCTGTTCCTTCCAAGCTTTCCATGAAGGAACAGCCCATTTTACAAACAATTGATAATGACGAATCACATCTACTTTATAAGTCATCCAAATGCTAAACAAAAAAATAATCCAATACGTAATCGCTGTTGCATAACCTGCACCAATTCCCCCAAGTGCTGGCAACCCCAACTTTCCAAAGATAAATCCATAATTCAACAGTACATTAAAAGGAACAGCCAAAACGGTAATGATCATCGTAATACGAGTATACCCTTGCGCATCAAAGAAATAGCGCAGGACATTCGCAGCAAACAGGGGAATAATCCCGATTGATAGTCCTATTAAATAATGAAAGGCAATATGATAAACCGCTGGATCTAAATTCATTATCGATAAAACTGGATCAAGTAAAAAAGCACCTACGCCCCCAACTGCCAAAGCAAGCAAGATGGATAAATAAAGTGCCTGAATGACTGTATATGAAATTTGATCACGCTGTCCCTTACCCAATAGTTGTGCTACAACAGGGGTAACGGCAAGCAATACTCCATTTATTCCTGTAAAAATTGGCATCCATAAACTGGAACCAATTGCGACCCCTGCTAAATCATTTGTCCCAACTCGCCCAGACATCATTGTATCTACAAGGTTCATTGCGTAGAAACTAACTTGCGTAACCATGATTGGCCATAAGATAGCAAGAAATAAAACGATCTTTTCTTTCCATGTCTTTGCATGATACATAACTGTTCCCCCGTACTTCTATTCTAATCACTATATCTAAATCATAGCTCATGGAATATAATCTTACAAACCGGACCTTACTCAAAAAAATCTTACAATGCTTTTTATATGAATGTACCAAGATTTCACATTGTTGTTAAGCATACCAAAACGCGATGCTTGAATCTAGCATCGCACCCCTGTTTTTTATAAGTTCAACGTCCTCTCAAAATGATCTTTTGAAGCTACTCTCTTATTACCTGGGAAAACAATTATGATGATCTACAGTCTAAGACTCACTAAAATGATGGTAAATATAAGGACATTGAAAAAGGTTGCTTTTTACCTTTTTCAGTGGCCTTGTAAATATCCGATCTTTTTCTACCCGCTTACACACTGTAATAGGTGAATTGAAAATGAAGGATAGGAAAGGAAAGGAAATGGGCTGTTTCAAAAGCTAGAAATAGAGTTGGCAATCGTTCGCTACTCGCCCTGATAGGAGAAACCCACTCCTCTCAACTAGGCTTTTGGGTGTCATTTCCTTGTCTCTGTTCTCTATACAAAATTTTCATCATGTAATAATATTTCAACTCATTTGTAGGGAACATTCACAATACCCCTCTCTAGGTAGGATAAAAATTAACGCATATATATGAACACTTATCACGGTTTAACATACTTTATAAATAGCTAATGTTTAAAAAAGGATGGGTTTAAATATGCCAGCTATTGTAGGAGCGGTAAAAGTTATCAGTGTAGGAAGCAGTGGTGTTTTTAATATTGGCGATGTACTTACAATGAATCCAGTCAGTACAGCCAAAACGTTTGCAGGAGCAGGCTCATTTAATACAGGTGACAATTTAAGGGTACGAAATGATCGCAGTATAACGAAAACATATGATCAAGATGTACTTGATTCGAACGTGAAATCAATCATTTAAGGAGGAGCGCATGAACTTTCATATTAATCAAAGCATAACCATACACAATTTGAGAGTTGAAGGCATTACAAACTCTTCTGTATTGCAAATTGGAAGTGCTGGGATGATTAAACCTTTGTCGAACCTTTACAATACAGGAGGTTTTACTGAACCAGCACCTGAAGCTGGAGGAAACGGAGCACGCCCTCCTCTTGTTCCTCTAGCTCCACCGACTGGCTCATCATAATGATAAAAGAGGAGGAGATTTTATGTATTACAATAACTCGGATCTAGCACAAAATCTCCAACAAATTTATAATTATATTCATTCTCAACATCAAAGAATTACTCAATTAGAGACGACCATTCAGCAGCTTCAAAATGAAATGGAAACCTTAAAAAAAGAAAAAACGTCCAACATTGAAAAAATAGAATATAAGTTTGATCAATTAAAAGTTGAGAGATTAGAAGGTACCTTAAACATTGGGATTACTCCACAAAATGGAGAACATTCAATTGAAGATTTTGCTGTTAATCAAAATCAATTACATGTACCTCAAGTAAATCAGCAACAACCAATGATAAATGAGACCGTTCAACAACGTGTCTATGAGTATTTGAACGGAGCATGCTTACAGGACATCGAATCCATTGAGGTAGAAAACAATTACCAATTAGATAACCATTACCGACAATATATTATTGAAGATATTAGAAGACAAGTTGATCATCGCATAAACCATTACGTAAGCCAAATTAATACGAATTCATTAGAACCCGCACAAGTGACTGAAATGGAAGAGAAGACATTCAATAAGGTACGAGAAGACATTTTAAAAACATACGACGAGTTTGTTCGCAACCTCCCAAGAAAGGAGAATCTTCCATAATATGAATTTTACAGTCGTTAATAAAAGTATATGTGTCGACAATATCCGAATTATCGGTGTATCGAGTTCTTCTGTTTTTTTAGTTGGTGACACTGATTCGATCACGTTATCTTCCGTCTTTGATACACCACCTGAATCACTAATCATCGGTCCATTCGTTCCGCTTGCACGGTCCTAAAGGAGTGTAGTCAAAATGTTTAAACGAACATCATCTGTTAAAACGATCTCTGTTACAGACGTCTCGTTAGGTTCTATTTTTGAAATTGGTGACTCTTGCCACATTAAGCCACGCTCAAAGGCACTTGCCGTACAACGTGAATATGAGCTCTTTTTTGGTGATGAGGGCAACTTTGAAGCTTTTCCTATTTTTACAAAGCCCCTGCCTAAATCAATCATTGATGAAAATGTAAATTTCACAAAACACAATGATTCTCCTTTTATTTATGTGAATCATATTGATGTAACGAGTTGCTCAGCATCAGGAGTTTTGCATATTGGGTCAACGAAAACGATCGATGCTGAAGCTAGAGTGAAGCACATTCGCCAATTACAAGATGATTCAAATCAACAGGAGGACTCAAGTCCAAACGAAGAAAGGAACGATTCTCTTCCTTCTGAATAAAATACAATATTAAAAATAGAAAAGGGTGTTTTTATGCCTTCGATTGTTTGCGGACCTTTCAAAATAAATTCAAATGAAGGTGTTATTAATTTTGGTGATTCACAAAATATTTCTCCAAAAAGCACATCTAAACAAGTATCAGGATCAGGTAGTGGTAACACAGGGGACTTTATCATAACCAATAACGGTTTTAACATGAATAATACATTTGATCCAGATCTGGCGGATCAAAACGTAGCTGGGAATGTATAAGGAACAAGCTTTTTAACCCAGTAATCACCTCATTGAAGTCAGGAAGAACATATAATAAAGATGAAGGTGGTGAATGAAATTGAATCCATTTGATTGGAACCATCCAATAAAATCCCATTTTCAAGATGATTTTTGGAAGAATTTCCAAAACGTCTTCAATGGAAATGATCAACAAACAAGAGTAAATCTGTATCAAGCTGGTCATGAATTAAAGTGCCTTCTTTTCTTGCCAGGAATAAAAAAAGTGGAGGATATTTATTTAAATGTTAGTGACAACACCTTAGAAGTTAGTGGGAATAATATCCAAGAACATTCTGGATTTCAATTAATTCAACAGGAATTTTCTCAAGGGCCATTTAAACGTATCATCGAATTGCCCTTCCCTGTTCGGAAGGACAAAATTGATGCATCCTATAGTCGTGGAATAGTTACTGTCCATTTATATCGCTTGATACCAGATAATAACAAAGGACAAAAAGGGATAATGATACGTGATGATGAGTAGATCAGCAGCTCGATAGTTGCTGATCTTGTTTTGTGATTACTTACAACTTCCTCTAACATAACAATGTAACAACAAGACTATTTTCTTCTTTAAGGGGGTGACTACTCTCTCCTATAACAATTGATCACAGTTATCCACCGAGGATTCTTGTCTTCCTATAAGCGAACAGTAGAAAAAAGGGTACCTGCCAACTACGCGAAATGCGCATTTTCAGTAACCCCTTCCTTTATTTTATAAACGATTCTTTTCATCCCGATTTTTATCGTTAGTTTTATTAGTTACGTGCAGGTTCAAATCAGTAGTGCCATCATTCTCAACAATATGTTTAAGCTTAGCCATCTTGTTATCCCAAAACTGCTCGTAAAAGGAAAGCCATTGCTTTAATTCAAGCAATGCTTCCGCCTGGAGTTTGTAACGTTTTTCTCTCCCTACCTTTTCGACACTTACCAAATTGGATTCAGAGAGTATACGCAAATGTTTCGAAACAGCCGTACGCGTCATCGGAAAATGATTGCTAATGACTGTAACTGGCATTTCTTTCTCAGCCAACATTCGTAGCATTTTCCTTCTTGTAGGGTCAGCAATCGCTTGAAAGACATCATGCCTTTGTGCAGCTGACATTATGCCTCAACTACTTCACGAAGTTTTTCTGCAACAATTGAATCCCAACCATTGTTCATAATATTGCGAATATCCTTATTTGTTTGATCTGGTCCTGGTCCTGGAACGATTTCATTAGGTGCTCCCCATCCAGAGTGAATAAGCGTAAATTCAGTCTTATCCCCCATGTCTTTTAACTCAAACGAGACTTTCCATCCATCTTCCCCCCAAGAAAACACAAGACGATTTGGTGGATCGAGTTCTAATACTTTACAAGGTGTCGGGCCAAAAGGAGATTGTATTGTAAATTCATACCCTAATTCTTGTTTAAAATCATTTGGCATGAACCATGAATCAATGCCTTCAGCAGTTGCAACAGCATTCCAAACTTTTTCAATTTTTGCATAAAACACTTCATTTTTTTGAATATCTGGCGTTTCTGTTTTGTTATCTCCCATTATGAGTACCTCCATTATATGCAACCATTTGGTTTCTTTTTTTATTATACGAAACCAAATGGTTACATGTCAACATTACTCTTTAATTTAGTATTTGTGTAAATGATCTCTATTATTATGATGGTTTGATTTCCAGTAATCCATCTTTAACATCTACTCAAAACAAAAAGCCCAAACCAACTCATCATCTGAGAAGATTTGGACTATTTTCTATTCAACTAATTCCAATGACTTCAAACCGTTAAAAACGCCAGAGTTTTGTACGTCAGTTGTTTTATGCTTAGCGTATTGAAATAAATCAGGATGGGCATTTCCCATCGCAAATCCAGCACCTACTAACGAAAGCATTTCTTTATCATTCATTCCATCTCCAAAAGCAATTGCCTCTTCTGGTTTGAATCCAAGCAAATCAACGACCTTTTGAACTGCAAATCCTTTATTCACTTCGTCTCGAATAACATCATACGAATGCTCTTTAAAACCTGCTACGTTGATAGGAGACAAGTGAATGTTATTTCCTTCTTCATAAAGAGCCACATCATTTTTTCCTAAATTCAGAAGAGAAACGCCCAGTATTTGATCTTGGTAATCTGATTGGTACAAGACATTATGTTTTAAATGGAAGTACTGAATAAAGTCTTCCATGACTTGGGAATCATTTGATGTAAGTACATTTTTCTCGTTTGTATACATAACTGCTTCATGACCTTTTTCCTTGGCAACATTTAAAAAATGTTGAATCATTTCTGAATCCATCCGTTCCATAAAAACGTCCTCTCCTTTATGGACGGCATACGCACCGTTGTACCCAATGAATGATTCAATCTGTAATTCTTGTCCTATTTCTCTAATTTCATGAAGCGGTCGACCCGTTGCAAGAAACACCTCTAACCCCTTTTGTTTCACTTGCTTTACGGCTGCTTTCGTCGACTCTTCAATCGTATCATCTGGCGTTAAAATCGTACCGTCAATATCAAGAAATAATGCTTTGTAATCTGACATATGAGTCTCCTTTGAACTTTTTTAAACGTAACTATTCTTTGCACCATTATGTATGTATTTCACTCTAACATATTATACCATGTTCCTTCACTGACTCATATATTGTTTCAGGTGAGAAAAAATCAAAAAAAGATCAAATCCAAGTGGATCTGATCCTGTTAATTGTATCATTGGTGCCGCAGTTGCCGTTTGTTAATAGAGTTCCAAACCACCACTCCTAAAAGTGGGTGTTTGCAGAAATAGTTCAGTCTTCCTCTACGCATTGAAGGCTTGACATTCCTACTCCGATGTAAAACTCCCTAACTAAGTATAAAGGTTGAAACATATATTGCAAACGTACAACGCAGCTTGTATAAATTATAATACACGATCTTCCTCAAGCATTCAATGGTAATTTTCGGTTTTAGAATACAAGATAACTTTACCTGCCTTGTCTTTCAGTTAGAAAAGAAGCAATCTGTCTATTCACGATTGTTGGTTGTTCACGGTGTACCCAATGAGTCGCCTCATCAATCATTATTAATCGTCCATCGATACAAATGTCCATCGTTTCTTTTGCTAATTTCATTGTAAGAAAACAGTCACTTCTTCCCCACAACATTCGAACTGGAACAACAACCTTACAGCTTTTCACTTGATTCAAACTTTGCCACATCACCCGATATCAGTTTAGCATAGCTGTTAGGGCGTATGGCTGTTCCCATGCCGTTTTATATTTCTCTAATTTTTCAGTTGTAAATGTATTGGGGCAACTCGTTTTCATCATAAGCATTATCATTCTCTCAAAATCATTTGCACTCAATACTTTCTCTGGTATAAATGGAATTTGGAAAAACAATATATAAGAGCTTTTCACCCATTGTACTGGGTTAAATAATAAGGCTTTTTTCATTATCAACGGATGAGGTATATTAATTGGAATGAGCATCTCTACATACTCAGGCATGCTCTGTGCCAAATGCCACGCTACTGCACCACCCCAATCATGAGCAATAATAGTAGCTTTTTCCCGCTTAAAATAGTGAATTAATCCAACGATATCATCTCGTAGCACATCAAGCGTGTATTCCTTACATTGTTCTGGCTTTTCACTTACATTATAGCCACGCTGATCTGGTACAACGACTCGATACCCCGCTTCGATTAGAGGGTCAATTTGATATTTCCACCCATACCAGAACTCAGGAAAACCATGTAAAAGCATCACAAGAGGTCCATCTTCAGCTCCTGCAACAGCAACATGAAGTGTTATGCCATTTGTTTTGACAAATGCACATTCGATTTTCTTCATCAACATCGCCTCCTGAATCTAGCTTTAACCCTGCAGTAACTCTTCATACAATCATAAATTGCTTAGTGCCAGTTGAAACTTCTTCAAATCAACCATATTGCAATTCACCAAGTGTCTTTAGAACATGATCAATAAACTCAGGAATGTCCTTCATTTGCTCCTCATTTATTTTATGGGGGAAAGAAAGCTCTATTGTATTGTGATACAAATGATCATCTTTGCCATAATCAAAACGAAGGGTTTGAATAGGAGGCAAGACTGGGTCCCAAATTTTACTAATAATCGCATCAATTTGATTGCATTCATTCTCTATATCTTCGACTTTCAACATGTATCGAACAAAGAGACTGCATCCTGGACTTTCACCAGGAACCTCCAGGATCTCATCTGCTAAATCTTTTAACGAGGCTTGCAGCACGATTTCTGCCGTGATTTCTTTATAGGTAGCAAGTGAAAATTGAAGACGAAATTCCCTTGACATCACTGATAATTCTAAGCGATCCATCCGATTCGTAATATCAACTTCTCCACTTATGTTATCTAGATCATACACATAATTTTCAATGGCCACTTTTATATTTTCAAAAACCGTTGGATCAAACAAAGTTCCATTCCCTCACTTTTTCCTTTTCGCTCTTAATACGGACGAACATTTATCTAGATTCTACTATTTGCGTTCAGACTTTTTTCTGCTTATGACGGCTTACAATATAACCGAGTGCTGATAATCCTATTACTACTGTTGCTCCTTGCCAGAGCAACGATTGATTGAGGTATGTCCCTATGAATACACCGATTAAGCCCATACACCCTAACATAAACATTTGCTTTTTCTGATTCTCATAAATGATAAATTGAAAGTTTCTTTGCTGCTCGTTTTCCTTCCATTCAACATATCGTTGTGGCGTTTTTATTACATGCAACACGTCGGTAATAATTTTCGTGAAAGGTTGTGCATTCAACCACTTCCATAGTAATTTCCACTTACTTAACTCACTCTCATTTATCCAATTAAGAAGTACAGGTTTTGCTAATTCATGTAGTTCTTCATTAGGAACAAGGGTATATAGCATTCCTTCAATTGTTACAACTGATCGACCTAAAAAAATGAACCGTGTTGGCACTTGAATGGGAAGCGTTCTGACTAAGTCATTCAATTCCTTTTTTACAGCAAACAGATCCATTTCTTTTATCTTCTGAAAATTAATAGAGAACGCTTCTTCTATCAAAGGTTCAACTGACTTTGTATTTGCACTTGGCAATAGAAATCCTAGTGCCCGCAACACTTCTACAGCCTTTTTATGATCTTTCATTAAAAATGACTCAACCAAATTTTGGAACTCCGTTGCATCTTTTTTACTAATTTCACCTACCATTCCAAAATCAAGTAAAATTAACTTGCCATCCTCATTAACAAGCACGTTTCCCGAATGAGGATCTGCGTGAAAAACACCGGGCTGCAGCCATTGCGGAAGAAATACTTTCATTAATTGTTGCGCTAATTCCACTCGATCAATTTGATGGTCATTCAAAAAATCGATGTTCGTAATTCTTTCTCCATCTACCCACTCCATGACCAAAACGTGTGACGTACAAAGGTCTGTATACACATGTGGAATTATTACTTGAGAATCTTGTTGAAACCGGTCACTAAAGGAAATCGCTGTTTTCAACTCTCTTTGAAAATCTAATTCTCGCTCCATAACATGTTTTAATTCTTTGTATAACATTGGAAAGTTAAGAAAGTCTTTTGGAATAGGAGCAAAAATACGTACAAACCAAAAAAGAACAGCTAATATTTGAAAATCAGTACGGACGATTGCCTGAATGGTTGGACGTTGCACTTTGATTGCGACCTTCTTTCCATCTTTTAACCATCCTCTGTATACCTCACCAATAGAGGCAGAAGCAATCGCTTTTGTTTCTATTGAAAGCAAGTTTTCTTCAATATTGCCATTCCACTCTCTTTCAAGCACGGCTTTTATATCTTCCCAAGGAGAAGGGGGAACTTGATCAACCAACTGTTGGATTTCTTTTATAAAACTATTCGGAAGCAAATCCGCACGAATACTTAACATTTGCCCTATTTTTATCAACAGTCCTTCTAATTCAAAAAGAGTTTGTCGAAATTTTTTCCCAATCTTTTCCCACAGTTTTTCTTTATCCGCATCTGATTTTCTGAGAAAACGCTGCCAGTATACTTTTATGACAATTGATAACGCTAAAGAAAAAACGCGCCACATCCTATACCATTTTTTCTGTGACATCATTCATCCCCCTAGATTCCGATGCATTCATTCCTTCTACATCATACCACCTACAATAAGGATGATATACGATTTTCTATAAGGGGGAAAAATCTTACTTAGTTGTATCTTCATTAAATCGTTCTTTAATCTTTAAGAAGTCTTTTTGGATGACTAAGGTTAATAGAAGAAGCAGGAGAACAGGAGAACTATAAACACCATAATTAATTTTTCTTTAAATAGGCCCCCCCCCTGCAAAAAAAGGTATTACATTATTCTTCCCTCTTCCTCCCATTTCCTAAACATCTTTCCATTATTCCTCTTCACATAAAAAATCTAGTTACACTAACTAGATTTTTTAATCCTAACCATCACTAGTAAAACGATATTTATTCTCCCTTTGCTGTTTAGCTGTGTACAAATGGATAGGCTACACTTAGTTGGACAATAAAAATAAGGGCTAGTAGAATAACATATAACGAGTGAGGAGAGAATCTACTATGTCCAAAAAAAGAAGAACGTTTACCACAGAATTCAAGAAGCAAGTTGTTGCTTTATATGAAGGTGGAAAAAGTCGTCAAGATATTGTCCGTGAATATGAATTAACTCCTTCTGCTTTAGACAG